>NZ_JAPEHZ010000046.1 GCF_028823685.1 Tenacibaculum sp. L6
TTTCTGCTCCAAAGCTTAACGAAGCAATCGCTCCATTCTTTTTTAAGTCTTTTTCTCCGTCACTATGCCACGCCATTCCTTCAGAACCATCGTGGTACAAATTCAACAAACAGGAGTTATAGGTTTCGCCTGTTTTCTTTTCAACTAATTCTTTTAACGCTACTAATTCTTTGGTAAACGGTAAGGCTGTTTTCGTAATGTTGGAATACGAATATTCAAAGGGTTGCTCTGCATACCAAGCTACTTTTCGTTTGGTTATCATGCGTTTTCCAAAAATAATAGCTTCGTCGTTGCGCCATTCAATGGAATTTAATAAAGCTTCATAATAATGGTCTGCTAATTCCTTAGACAAAACAATTCCGTAGTAGTTTACTGTTCCATCTTTCGGAAGCAAGTTTTTAGGTGCATCGTTAAATTGTGAGAATAAATCCATCGTTGTAAAAATACGACTAAATAATGAACGTCATAGCGAGAAGCAACAGCGACGTGGCTATCTCATCATTTAGAAAAAGATTCCTTCATCCCGTTCTTCCGAAGTTTCGGAATCGGGATTCGGAATGACGATGTTTTAATTTCTAAACTTATTTCGTGTGATAATATGTTTTAGTTTCTGTTTTAGGTCGGTACCCGTATCATATACCATTTGTTCGTTAGATGGAAAACTCACTACTCTTTCATTCAATAAATCTAACAATGAAGTCTCTAACGCTCTTTTGTCACCATCATAATCGGCATATACGTGCTCAAATACAAACTCACTTTGAATAGGAAACTTTTGTACTAATTGATTCGTTCTGTTATCAATATACTTTACAACTCCGCTAACTCGGCTACTTTTAAACTGCGTAAATTGATATAATTTACAACGAATTACTTTGTACTTATCTACCTTTATTTTATTTCCTAAACTATCCTTTACGTAGTTACCGTTGTTATCTAACAAGTACTTATAACCGTCTTTAATTCTTTTTTCTTTAATGATTTCTTTTTCGCGAACTTGTTCAGGAGAAATTTCAATATTTCTAAAATCTAATTCCAAATCAAAATCGTAACGAATTTTTCTGTCTTTATTTGCATGATATACGGTCCATAAATCATTTAATCCGTAGGTGTCAATCGCCAATAAATCTCTTTCTAATCTTTTAGGAATTATCTGATTGGTTTTATTTCTTACTGATACATGTACAAAATCTGTCCCCAACTCATGAGCTTCTTCAATCAACTCCCTTGTATCTTTATAATTCGGGTTGATTTTATCTAAATGTCTTAGTTCATCAAAAGCACGTCGGTAATTAATTTTATTACGTTTTCCGTCATTCAACAAGGCAACTCCATTTTCGTATAAATAATCGGCATAGTTTTCTTTTGCTTCTATAATTCTATCAGCATAACTAACCATTTTAAATTTAGCATCTCTTCCTGATGATAAAACTCGTAAGGGTAATAATGGTTTAATTCTTTCCTGGCGATTGTTTAATCGTTGGTACAAATTATAAATAGATTCTAAATTCGACGGATTTTGCTCTTTTTCTAAAAATGAAATACGGTCTAAATCTCTTTGAGTCGCTTTAGCAAAAGCTTCTTGAAGCATCAACACATACGGCTGATTTTTCTCTTTGGTTTTGTTCTTTGCTAAATTTTCTATTGATAAAGAAATAGCTTTTTCGTAATCACCAGAATTAATTGCTTTCTCGGTAGTTTTAACACTACTACAAGACGCTAATACTAGCACTGAAAAAATAGATAGTAGGGTAGTTTTTTTAATCATAAAGTTTAAGTTTCGCTAGAAAATTCAATTTCTGTGCCAAAACTAAGTATTCTTTTTAACTTAAACTTTATGATTTTATATAATATGTGCTAAGAGTTTAATTTGTTTACTCTAACAATTTTGCTGTTGCAATTTGTATAACTCGTAAGTTATTATCAATGTTTGAAGGATTGTTTGCCTTTTGCATTTCTACTAATTGACGTAACAAGTTAATTCCTACTTTGTCAAAATTATATTGCTTGTATTGTAATCCTTTCGCTACAATATCATCCGCTAAATTTTGAATAGCTTCTGTATTGTTACTTTTTCCAATTTTATCAAACGCTTCTTTATATAAAGATTGAATTTTCTTATTCGGACTTAAGAACATTCCTGCCATTACATTACCCGCAATAAAACTTAACTCTGTATCGTCATTTTCTTCTAAATAAATACGTGTTAACGGAGTGGCTACAATCTTTTTTACTTCTAACGGTAAGGTTTTTGATTTTTGAATTGCCAACTGCTTATCGATATAATACATTGCTACCAATGATTTACCCAATACTGAGTATGATTTACTTTGTAAACCTTTATCAAATACCGATTTTAATGCAGGGTCAGTTAACTTTCCTAAGGTTTCAATAGCAGCCGCTTGTACTAATGTTTTAGGATCGTTATTAGCCATTTTCATGATTTTATCAATCACATTCTTTTTAGAATATTTATTGATTAGATTGATATTTTCCAACGCTAAAATTCTGATTTTATAAAAATCGTCATTCATCGCTCCAGCAACTGCATTAAACGCATTTTTATCATCTTGATGCTTTGCAACTTCTAACAACGCTTCTCTTTTATGAGCGTAGTTTTGAGCATATTTTAATTGATGGATATAATCACTCAACACTTTATTCTCTGAAATATCACACAGCAATACTCCGTCTGCATTTACTTGAATTAAATCTGGTTGTTTGGTAAAAGGAAAGGTAAACGAAGCATCTCTACCGTCCACAAAAACATTATGACGTGTACGTTTACCACCTTCAAAAACATCAATCGAAAATGGGAATTTAAACTCATTCATTTGTGTTTGCATGATATTTACAGTTACCGTTTTGCGTAACTTATTATAATCGTACGAAATAGACAACTTCGGGTGACCGCTATTAAAATACCACTGATTGAAAAACCAGTTTAAATCTTTTCCGGTAACTTTTTCAAAAGCCAAACGCAATTGGTGTGCTTCTGCTGTTCCGTATTTATAATCGGTTAAATAGGTATTTAATGTCGTATAAAAAGCATCATCACCTACATAGTTACGCAACATGTGTAAAATAGCGCCACCTTTGTTGTAACTCACCGCATCAAACATATCTTCTTTATCATCGTAATAAAAACGAACTAAATGCTTATCATAATTTTGACCTTGTTTGTAGGCTTCACTGTCTTCAAACAAATGCGCATCAGCTTCATCTTTTCCGTATTTATGCTCTAACCATAAATATTCGCTATAATTCGCAAAACTCTCGTTTACGGTTAAGTTACTCCAGCTTTCAGTAGTTACTAAATCACCAAACCAGTGATGAAAAATTTCGTGCGCAATCGTATTTTCTTGTACGTTTTCATCAATTAACTGCCCTGGTCTTTGGTATGCGTTTTCTCCATGAATTACCGCTGTGGTATTTTCCATCGCTCCACTAACATAATCGCGACCAACTATTTGTGCATACTTATTCCAAGGATACTCAATTCCTGTAATTTTTGAGAAAAAAGCTAACATTTCAGGCGTATTTCCAAAAATGTCTTTTGCATACGGAGCATATTCCTTTTCTACATAATAATCAACTGGAATATCTTTGTATTTGTCTTTAATAATCTCATACTCTCCTACTCCCATAAAGAATAAATACGGAGCGTGTTTTTGAGTAAAATTCCAATAATCGGTACGAGTTCCATCTGCATTTGTTTTTTGCTTTTCTAATTTTCCGTTAGAAAGTGTTACATACTTTTGCGGAACCGTCATGTAAATTTCTTGTGATGTCTTTTGGTTCGGTGCATCAATCGTTGGAAACCAACAACTACTCGCTTCAGTTTCTCCTTGCGTCCAGATTTGGGTTGGTTTGTTTTTATCTAAGCCTTTCGGATTGATAAAATACAATCCTTTTGCTGAAGTTATTGCAGCACTTCCTTTTTGCTTTACTCTTTCAGGACGTGCAGTATATTTAATATACAGCGTAAACTCTTCGTTTCTGTTGTATTTACGAGGTAAATTGATAACCAACTCAAAATCATCATAATTATAATCTAATGGTTGGTTATTCATCGTTACTTTATGAATTTCCATTGCCTTGGCATCTAAAGTAACTTTATCCGTTTCGTAAAAATGTGGTTTTAGTGTTACCCATTCTTCCCCGTTCATTTCTTGTTCTTGAAAGTTAAAATCTACTCTTAACTTCGTATGAATTAAACTATGAACTTTGTCTCTTTCTGCTCTGTAGACTTTATCAGATTGAGAAAATAATGTTACTGTAAAAAGGGTAACAACGACAACAAGGAGTTTTTGAAACTTCATATTTTTTTGTTTAGACTCCAAAAATAGGAAAATCTATTGGTAGGCTTGTTAATGCCCCGTTAAAAAGAAAAAAGCCATCAGAAATCTGATGGCCTTTTTTATATTTTTATTAATGACGGTTACTCTGCTTTATCTGAGACTACATCACTATCTCCTAAAATCATTTTAAATTGTTTTAGGTCAACATTTCCTGCATCGAAATTAGCTTTCTGCATCATTCCCATAATTTTGTTAACATCCATGTTTTCTCCTAAAACACGTGCAACACCTACTCCCATTCCTTTTCCATAACCAAAAGCTACAATTTCGTCGATAGCATCTGCTTCTCCTAAGTAATAAATTGCTGCATTGGCTCCATCTTTTTTAAATTTCATCAACTCTTTGTAGTTTGATTTCTTTAAAATAGATTTTAACCTCTCTTTTTCAGCTTCATAACTTGCCTCGTCTAAGTTTTTATACGGAACACCTGTAACATTTATTTTTTTTATGCTTTCGTAGGCTTTTTTATCTTCTTCAGAAGCTTTATCCATGCTTAATTGAAGTGCACTTGCTGGTAAGTCAAACGACATGAAACCTTCTTTGTCTTGACTTTCTACCAAATAACTTTGTAACGATTCTGTTTTACAAGAAACTGTTACAAATGCTATTAGTAACATTGAATATATAACTAGTTTTTTCATTGTTTTAGTTTTTGATTGAAAGCAGCATTAACGAATTAACGCTGCTCTGTTTGTTTTATTTATCTTTCTTTCCGTCTTTAGAAAACGTTTCTGCTAGTTTAGACATTTTGTTAATATCTATATTTCCTGTTAACGAAACAATTACTGACTCTGGTGATCCGTTTTTAGAATCTTTGTCTTTTACAAACATTAACACTTCACTTACAAAATCTTTGTTTTTAGTTGTCTTAACATAAATCTTTACACGAGAATCTTTATCTTTTACTCGCATTAACTCTATTAAGTTACTTTTTCCTACAGCTGATTTTACCATATTTTCCATTTGAGCTGCTACGGCAGCATTTTCAGTGGAAAAAACTTTTAATTCTTGTAAGTCTTGAATCATCTTAAAAACTTCCATTGCTTCATTGTCTTCAGACTCTACTTTAAATTTTGATAAAATTTCAAAAGCATCTTTGTTTACAACAACTGATGAAACTTCATCAATATCTTCTAACTTATCAAAAATTGATTGTCCGAAACTTAAGTTAGATACAAATGTTAATGCTAATAATACTATTACTTTTTTCATGATTTCTTTTGTTTATAAGTACTTGGTTTTACTTTCTTAATTAATTTACAGTGTTTATTACTTTATTTACTGTTTCTTCATAGGTTTCTAAATGTTCAATTGCATCACTTCCCTTTTTTAGGTTGTTTGAAACGGCATATATAGCTTCGTTTCCTTTGTTTAAATTGACTGAAACTAGTTGTAACGCTTCTTTAATTTGCGCAAACTGTTTACGTTGTTGATACTTTTGGTATTCTTCGTTACCTATAAATACACTAAATAGTAAGACTACTGACGCTGCTACCGACAACCATTTCCAGTTCTTCTTAGTTTTCTCAGGTTTTAACTGAATGGTTTGGGTAAAGGTTTCATCTTTACTTTGTTTAAAATAACCAAACATCATACTGTACTCTTGCAAATGAGGTGCCACATTGTTTGAGGTAAAATACTCTTGTAGCATCTTTTCTTCTTGCAACGTTGTTTCTGCGTCTAGATATTTTTCTAATAACTTCTCTATGTTAGCTAACTCCATAGTTATGTTTTTTAATGAGTTCTTCTCTTATTGTTTTTCTTGCTCTTGATAAGGCTACCCTTACAGCGGTAGGTTTCATATCTACCATTTTGCATATTTCATCAAAATCATACTGTTCGATATCACGTAACTGAATGATTATTTTTTGCTGTTCTGGTAATTTTTCAATGAGCTGATGTACTTGGTTTACACTATCGTTATGCTCTACTTTCTTTTCTAGCGATGTTTCTTTTTCTTTATAGTTGCTATGCACTAATGTTAAATTACTTGCTTGCTTCGATTTTAATCGATCATAACAATAATTTTTTGTCATCGTCATCGCAAATGCCTCTACATTTTTGTAGTCGGACAGTTTTTCCCGATTCCTCCACAATTTAAAATACAATTCTTGCGTAGCGTCTTCAGCTTCTTCTGTAGAAACCAACAATCTTTTCGCTAAACGAAAGACTTTGTCTTTAAATGGTAATACAACTTTTAAAAAGTCTGATTGGTTCATTGTTTAGTTGATTAATTGTGTAATCCTTTAAAATAAACACTTCTTATTTATCAGGCTTACATAACTATGACGAGGCAGTTTCAAGTTTGTTACATCAATAATAAAAAAAATAATATTATTCGTTAAATTGCGTTGGTATTACAGTTAGCACATTCCTTATAAAAGTCCATAATGGGCATTTAGGTATACCACACTCACATAACTTGATTAAATCATTAATAAAACAAACAATTACAAAAATCTAAAATAGATGAAAATAGTAAAAACAGCCCTTATTCTCTTATTTTCTATACTTATTGTTTCTTGTAGTGAAAAAGATGATGCCCCTAAAAACATAGAAGTTCAACATTTTGTTTGGAGAGGTTTAAATGCCTACTACTTATGGCAAGATTTAGTTCCTGATTTAGATGACAGACGTTTTAGTAACGATAACGAAATATATAGTTATTTATCGGGCTATGATGACCCAGTAGATCTTTTTTATAGCTTATTGTACATGGATAATGAATATCCACAAGATCCAAATAAAACTTATTCTTGGATTGTAGACGATTATATTGCCCTTGAGCAGTCTTTTGCAGGTACGCGATTAACAAGTGGTATAAAGGCTATAGGTGCTGATTTTTCTGACGGTTCTGGTGGTTATTATGTCTACGTATACGATGTTGTTAATGGCTCTGATGCTGAAATTCAAGGAGTAACTAGAGGTATGATTATTACTGAAGTTAACGGAACAACTTTAACTAGGGCTAATGTAAATGATTTATTTGCCAATGAAACATTTACCGTTCATTTGGCTGATTATAATGGAGGAAACCCTATTAGTAATGGAACAACTATCACAGTTAACAAATCACAAGTAACTGAAAACCCTGTTAAGGTAAGTAATGTAATTACAGATGGAGGTCATACAATTGGTTATTTACTCTACAATCAATTCTCTAAAGATTTCAATGGAGATTTAAATGCCGAATTTGCCAACTTTAAAGCTGCCGGAATTACCGATTTAATTATCGATTTACGCTACAACGGTGGTGGTTCTTTACAAACAGCTACCTATTTAGGTAGTATGATTACTGGGCAATTTACTGATGAGTTGTTTGCAAAACAACTATGGAATCAAAAAGTAATGAACTCTCGCCCTGCTGAATCATTCATCAACAATTTTACGAATCAAATTAAAAATACAAATTCGCAAGGAACTATTGTGTTAGAAGAAGCTATTAACAGTTTGAATTTAACAACGGTATATTTTATTGTTTCTAGTAATTCTGCCTCAGCTTCTGAAGTCGTAATCAATTCTCTAAAACCATATATTGATGTTAAACTAGTAGGAGTTCAAACTTATGGAAAGCATGTTGGTTCGATAACTTTATACGATTCTGACGATTATACTCGATATGGAGATAATTTAAAAAGTCATACTTGGGCTCTACAGCCTATTGTTTCTGAAATTCAAAATGTTGATGGAGAAAATTCTCCTGAAGGATTTACTCCTGATATTCTTATAGATGAAGATCCTGGGAATTTAGGTGTCTTAGGTGATCCTACAGAGCCTTTGTTAGAAAGAACAATCCAATATATTACAACAGGAGCTAAAGGATTGCCAACATTGCAAAAAAGCTATAAAATTTCACCTTCTTGGAACTCATCTATGTCAAATCCTGACTACAACAATATGTATATTGACTTGAAATAAAGCAATCAAAAAAATATAAAATAAAAATCCAGCTACTTGGCTGGATTTTTTTTATCCTGTGTATTTACAAAAATTATACTAAAATTTTACCTCTTAAATAATCTCCAGTTTTAATAAATACATAAAAGGTTAAAAACACATAAGAAGCTGTTATCAAAACATTAATCAGATTAAGGTTTTTTTCTTTTAAAATTTCATTAATTCTTTTCCTCTTAAAATAAAAAATATAATACGCTACAAATATCAAAATAGTAGTAACATAAAACATTTCTTTCGGCATGGTTTTCCCTAAAAAAGAATAATAAATAAACCTTGAGATACTAAAAAAATTTAGAGTCAACAATCCTCCTGTTACAATAAAAGAATGAAGTTTTCCATCATAACTACTCTTATAAAAGCTAGAATTTAAAAAGGTCAAAAAATAAAATACGTTTTGTATTACGATATCAAAAAAAATCATTCTCTCCTATTCTTATAAAATTTTAGTGCACTTTCTATTTTAAAAGAACTCTACAACAAACTCATTTGTTGATTATTTTCTTCATTAGGTATTTTTAAATTAACTCCTAGTTCCTTATTCAACTTTTTTATAAAATATGCTGCTAACAAAGGAGATTCTACTTCTAAATTTTGATGAATGAAAAAATTAATATTTTGTAATCCTAAATCACTCCACTCTTTTAGTCTTTCTACCCACTCATCTAAACGTGAATAATCTGTTGGATGATTTGCTCCTACATAACGTATAAAAGCCTCATTATTGGTCAGTCTCATGTGTACCATATCCCGTCTACCTGCCGTATCAACCAGTACATTAGCTATATTATTTTCTTCTAACAACTGAGTGAATTCATCAAACACTTCTATATCTTCAAACCAATCAGGGTGACGAACTTCTATGGCAAGCGGAATTCCATTAGGCCAACTCACAGCAAATTTTTGTAGTTTATCAAAATTTTTAGGTCCAAAATTAGAATGTAATTGTAAAAAGATGGTTCCTAATTTTTCTTCTAAGTTTGAAGCATTATCTAAATAAATATTCACCGCATCTTGAACACCTTCTAGTCTTTTCCAATGGCTTATCTCCTGCCCTAACTTTGGAAAAAACTTAAACCCTTTTGGAGTCTTTTCTTTCCATTTAGCAAATTGTTCCGCGGAAAATTGACGATAAAAAGTAGCGTTTAATTCGATAGAATTGAATTGCTTCGAATAATATTCTAATTCATCTTTTGTGCCTCTCGGATAAAACCCTTTTAAATCGGCTTTGTTCCACTTAGCACATCCTACAAAAACACTTGGTTTATCACTCTTTTCATAAGAACTTAACAACTCTATTGTTTTAGGGTGAGTTTCAGGTAATGTAAAATCTATTAACTCAGGGTGTTCTACCTTTCCAAACTTCATACTTAATTGTTTTCTATTCCTTCTTCAATTTCCTGATTATCTACCATTTCTGGTCTAAACTCTGTCATTCTATCATCATTTAGCTTTTTAGCATAATTATATCCTGACTTCCACCATTGTTTCATTTTCTCTTTATCAAATACTAGAGAATTTGTAGTTAAAACCGTTGGTGTATAGTATAAATTTAACTTCACATTATGGTGTTTTGCTGATAGTTTTCCTATGGTAATATTATGTCTTTCAACATTTTCTAACATGAAATCAAACGTGTCCATCATCAATGAAAATGGGTTCTTTGCTGGCAATCTATTCATTTGTGTTACTTCCGTAGCTAAAATAATTGCATCAACCTCTGTAGCCCCTCTTGCTATAGCTTCACGAATAGGTATTAAACTTCCAAAACCACCATCTGCATACTGACAGTGATCTTTTTCTAACAAACTCATAAATGGCACATAGTTACACGAACCCCAAATCCAATCGCAAAAATCTTCATATTCGCACTCTAAAATCGACTTGTATTCAATTTGATTCGCTGTTAAATTAGAAACTGTTACCACTACTTCTTTATTTAATCTTCTAATCTCATCATACATTTCTTTGGTTATGCTATTTTTTATGAGCTTACGTAAATTTTTACTCTCCCCAAAGGTTTTACTTCCATTTAAAAAGTTCCAAAACGTGTTTCTATGTCTTATTGACACCACCTTTTCACCATGTACTGATTTTACTCTGAACGGACTGTTACTAAAAATAGCTTTTTGATCTACCGAAGTATATACCTCTTTCAATTCATCAACCATACCTAAAGCTAAATGCGATACCATTAAACTACCTGTAGAAGTACCTAAAAGCATGTCATAATCTTTATTTTTATGCTTCATTAAGTATTGTGCAACTCCGCCTGCAAACGCTCCTTTACTTCCTCCTCCAGAAATTACCAAGGCTTTTTTCATTGAATTAAGTTTGATTTATCTATTTTTAGTTCTGTAAAAATATCAAAAAAAAGCAACCAAACACATGAAACAACTATCTGTACTTTTCTTTCTCTTTTGCGTGTTAATTTCTTGTAAAACTGAAAAACAATACACCCCAAGAACTATTAACTCTGTTACGATTACAGAAATAAAGCGAGACAGCACTAGCATTAGAGCTATACTAGCTATTGATGCCAATAAACTAACCTATGCTGGTTCTATAGGAGATATTACAACCACTGAAGATGGAGGTAAAACTTGGAGCACTCAAAAACTGAAATACAATGATTATATCATTCCACATTTTAGAAGTATTGCTCAAAACAATAATGATATTTTTGTTCTATCGGTAGCTAATCCGGCTCTTCTATACAAAAAAAGTCAAGAGGAACTTCAATTGGTTTACATTGAAAAAAATGAAAAAGTATTTTACGACAGTATGAAATTCTTTGCCGATGGAAAGCATGGTATTGCCGTTGGTGATCCTACAGAAGACTGTCCGTCGGTTATTCTTACTTCGAATGGAGGAAATACTTGGACTAAACTACCATGCACACAATTACCTAATTTTGAAGAAGGTGAAGCGTTTTTTGCCGCTAGTAACACCAACATTTCGATAGTAAACAATACGGTTTGGATTGGATCTGGTGGAACAAAAGCACGTATTTTAAAATCTACCGACTTTGGAAACACTTGGGAGATTTTTGATACGCCAATAGTTCAGGGAGATGGTCCACAAGGAATTTACTCAATCGATTTTAACGATGAAAATCATGGAATTGCTATCGGAGGAAACTATTCAAAACCTGAAGATAATCTTGCTAACAAAGCTGTTACTTCTGATGGAGGAAAAACATGGACACTTGTAGCTAACAATCAAAATCCTAATTATAAAAGCTGTGTGCAATATGTGCCTAATACTAACGGTAAAGAAGTTTTTGCGGTTGGAAAAACTGGCGTTTCATTTTCTAATGATGGTGGACATACTTGGACGGATGTTAGTAAAGAAGAATACTATTCGATTCAATTTGTAGACAGCAATACTGCTTGGTTATCAGGTCACGAAAAAATTGGAAAATTAATTCTTAACTAATTCTTAATGTTTTGTTAAAAGGGTTTTTATTCCTTTTTTACTGTATACTTTTATGAACTAATCAACTCAATATTCAATGAAAAAAATACTATTCTTACTCTTATCCTTGTGTATTAGTAGTTCTTTTGCGCAAGAGTACTTTCCTACCAACACAGGAGTAAAGTCATCCAAAAACAATGTGTATGCATTTACCAATGCTACCATTTATGTTACTCCTAATCAAGTAATAAAAAAAGGAACATTGCTTGTAAAAGACGGAAAAGTGGTTTCTGTAGGAAAATCAGTTACTATTCCTAACGAAGCACAAACTATCGATCTTGATGGTAAATCTATTTATCCTTCTTTTGTAGATGTTTATGCTACTTTTGGTATTGAAAAACCAAAAAGAGAAGGTGGTCTCGGACAAGGACCTCAATACGATGCTGGCAGAAAAGGATATTATTGGAACGATCATATTCGTCCTGATATAGATCCTGCTTCAGAATTCAAATTTGACGCTAAAAAAGCTAAAGAATTATTAGCTACTGGTTTTGGTGCTGTTAATACGCACTTAGAAGATGGGATTATGCAAGGAAACGGAATGCTAGTTGCCTTAAATCCTAACAATACTGATGCGTATAGAATTCTAGATAAAAAATCAGGAAACTACTTGTCGTTTTCTAAAAGTGTAAAATCACGTCAAAGTTACCCAACTTCACGTATGGGAGCTATGGCTTTACTACGTCAAACCTATTTAGATGCTGATTGGTATGCTAATGGAAATGCTAAAAACACAGACTTAGCGTTAGAGGCTTTAAACAATAACAAAAACTTACCACAAATTTTTAATGCAGGTGGTTATTTAGATAATTTACGAGCTGATAAAATTGGAGATGAATTCGGTATTCAATACACTATCTTAGGTGGAGGAAATGAGTACGAAAGAATTAATGATATAAAAGCAACCAATGCTACTTATATCCTTCCTATTAATTTTAGAAAAGCTTACGATGTATCTAACCCATTTTTAACGGATAAAATTGCGTTGAGTGATATGCGCGCTTGGAATCAAGAGCCTTCAAATCCTGCTGTGTTTGCTCAAAATAAAATTCCTTTTGCATTAACTACACATGATTTAAAAAATGTAAAAGATTTTAATGCTAATTTACAAAAAGCCATTGCTCACGGATTAGATAAAACTACTGCTTTAGAAGCATTGACAACGGTTCCTGCTAACATTTTAAATAATACTAAAATAGGAAACTTAAAAGCTGGAAGCTATGCTAACTTTTTAATTACTTCTGGAGATATTTTTGATTCAAAAACTACCCTATTTGAAAACTGGGTTCAAGGAGCTAAGAATGTTATCAATCCTATGGATATCAAAGATATTACGGGTAATTATGCCTTAAATGTTAATGGTTCAACGTATACCATGGCAATTACAGGTTCAGGTGCTAAACAAACTGCAGAAATTAAAAAAGGTGAAGAGAAAATCAACTCAAACTTTTCATTTGCTAATGATTGGATAAACATTACTTTAAGAGAAGGTGATAATTTTACACGCTTAACGGGTCAATTAGACAATAAACAAATTAAAGGTACCGCTATTGATAATACCGGAAACGAAAGTAAATGGTCAGCTACTTATACTTCAAAAGTAGATGAGAAAAAGAAAAAAGATAAAAAAGACGACAAAACACCTGAAGTTTTTGCTGTTTCTTTCCCTAATGTAGGTTATGGTAACGCTGCTAAGCCTCAAAACGAAACTATTTTAATTAAAAATGCTACTGTTTGGACTTCTGAAAACAACGAAGTATTGAACAATACTGACGTGTTAATCAAAGACGGAAAAATTTCAAAAATAGGATCTAATTTATCTAGTAGAGGTGCAAAAATTATTGACGGAACAGGTAAGTACCTTACCGCTGGTATTATTGATGAACACTCACATATTGCTGCGTCAGCAATTAACGAATCAGGTCATAATTCTTCTGCTGAAGTAACTATTGAAGATGTGATTAATCCTAACGATATTAATATTTATAGAAACATCGCTGGTGGTGTTACTTCTATTCAAATTTTACATGGTTCAGCCAATCCTATTGGAGGACGCTCTGCTATTATTAAACTAAAATGGGGAGAAAATGCTGACGGATTATTATACAACAATACCCCTAAATTTATCAAGTTTGCTTTAGGTGAAAACGTAAAACAATCTAACTGGGGAGATTCTAACACCATTCGTTTCCCACAAACTCGTATGGGAGTTGAACAAGTATATATCGATTACTTCCAAAGAGCTAAAGAATACGATGCTAAAAAGAAAAGTGGACAACCGTATCGTAAAGATATTGAGTTAGAAACCTTAGCTGAAATCATTAACAAAGAGCGTTTCATTTCTTGTCACTCTTATGTTCAATCAGAAATTAATATGTTGATGAAGGTAGCTGAACAATTCAACTTTAACATCAACACGTTCACTCATATTTTAGAAGGATATAAACTTGCTGATAAAATGAAAAAACACGGAGCTGGTGGTTCTACTTTCTCAGACTGGTGGGCATACAAATATGAAGTAAACGACGCTATTCCTTACAACGCGGCAATTATGCACAACCAAGGAGTTACCGTTGCTATTAATTCTGATGATGCTGAAATGTCTCGTAGATTAAACCAAGAAGCTGCTAAATTGATAAAGTACGGTGGAATGAGCGAGCAAGAAGCTTGGGCTACAGTAACTATCAATCCTGCGAAATTATTACACTTAAACGATCGTACAGGTAGTATTAAAGTAGGTAAAGATGCCGATGTAGTTCTATGGAGCGGAAACCCTTTATCTGTATATTCAAAAGCAGAGAAAACAATTATTGATGGAGCAATGTACTTCGATATTGAAAAAGATTTAGAAAAACGTAAAGCTATCAAAGCAGAACGTGCTAAATTGATCAACATGATGTTACAAGAGAAGTTAAAAGGTGGTAAAACACAAGCTCCTAAGAAAAAAACTCAAAAATTATTTCACTGTGATACAGAATAAGAACTTAAAAATACAAAACATGAAAATTAAATTAATATATAGTTTGGTATGTTTCTTATTCTTAGGAAACATACTAGCCCAACAAACACCAGCACCTAAGCAAACTCAAGATTATTCTATTGAAGGTGCTACGGCACATTTAGGTAATGGAGAAGTGATTGAAAACTCTTTAATTATGTTCTCTAACGGAAAAATTAAGTTTGTAGGAAGTGCTAAAATGAAAATTGCCCGCATGGGTACCGTTATTAATGCAAAAGGAAAACATGTATATCCAGGATTTATTGCTGCAAACACCTCTTTAGGATTAGCTGAAATAGATGCCGTTCGTGCTACAAGAGATGTTGACGAAGTTGGTACCATGTTGCCTCACATACGTAGTATTATAGCTTACAATACCGAAAGCAAAGTAGTAGAAACGATGCGTCCTAACGGAGTGTTAATGGCACAAGTAGCGCCTCGTGGTGGAGTTATCTCTGGCACCTCTTCTATCGTTCAACTAGATGCTTGGAATTGGGAAGACGCTTCTATCAAAACTGATGACGGAATTCACATGAATTGGCCTAATGCTTTTAGCCGTGGTCGTTGGTGGATGGGGGAAGATCCTGGTTTAAAACCAAATAAAAACTATCAAAAAAACATTGAAGAATTTAAAGACTTTTTTGCCAACGCAAAAAGCTATTTAGCCAGCAATAAGTCTACTAAAAACTTACCTTATGAGTCTTTACAAGGTGTTTTAAACGGTTCTCAAAAAATGTTTGTACACGTATCTGGTAAAAAAGGAATTACCGACGCGGTAAATACTTGTAAAGAATTAGGTATTAAAAACATCGTAATCGTACGCGGACAAGAAGCTGAAAAAGTAGCCGATTTATTAAACGCTAACAACATTCCTGTTATTTTAGAACGTGCGCACCGTTTACCTAATGGTGAAGATACTGATTATGACAGACCTTATCGTGCAGCTAAAATATTAGCTGATGCAGGTATCTTAGTAGGTTTAGGTATGGAAGGAGAAATGGAACGTATGAGTACGCGTAACCTTCCTTTTTATGCAGGTACTTACGCTGCTTACGGATTAGATAAAGAAAAAGCAGTTCAGCTAATTACAGGTAATAATGCCAAGATATTAGGAATTGATGATAAAGTAGGTACTTTAGAAGTTGGTAAAGATGCTACCCTATTTATTTCTGAAGGAGATGCTTTAGATATGCGTACAAATATTTTAAACGAAGCTTTTATTCAAGGAAGAAAGATTAGTTTAGAATCGCACCAAACCAAATTATGGAAACGTTATTCTGATAAATATAAAAATCAATAGAACGTCATTCTGAGGAAGTTTGGCGAAGGAATCTAGATAACAATTCATCTAGTCATTTCGAGTAATAGCTAGAAACCGCAAGGTTCAGTGAAGCTAAATCTAATTCAAATTTCTCCTTCCATTTCACTTATGTTTGAAATGACAATAATTTTTTCTCAAAAAAGCTCGGGCAACCGAGCTTTTTTTATCGTAGAACGATAGCCAAATAGTTAATTTATTGTGACTTGACTTTAAATCATTTCTTTTCTACACTCATGTATTTCTCTCTAGGTAATTGATTAAGTCTATATTCGTATTTTTGCAAGAATGAAACAGATTAGCAGTACACAAAACGCCTATATAAAAGAGCTTTTAAAGCTTCAAGAAAAATCGCGTGAACGTAAGAAAAAAGGACTTTTTTTAGTTGAAGGACAACGCGAAATTTCGTTAGTACTCAAAGGTGGATATGAAATTGACACTGTACTTTTTGTACCTGAACTTTTCACAGAAGAAAATCTAACTGAAATAAAAAACCAAACGGCTAATTGCATCGAAATTACGAAAGAAGTATATCAAAAACTTGCCTATCGCGATACTACCGAAGGCATTATTGCTGTGGTTAAATCTAAAAGTTTTGATTTAGACGCTATTGAATTCAACACCACTACTCCACTCGTTTTGGTTATGGAAGGTATTGAAAAGCCAGGAAATATAGGTGCGATGTTACGTACTGCCGATGCTGCGAATGTAGATGCTGTTTTTATTGCAAATCCTAAATCGGATATATTCAATCCCAACATCATTCGCTCTAGTGTAGGCTGTGTGTTTACCAATCAAATTGGTGTAGGTTCTTCTGAAGAAATTATTGCTTTTTTACAAAAGCACAACATCCATATTTATAGTGCTACGCTACAAAACTCAAACGAATACCATAAAAACGACTACACAAAAGCTACGGCTTTGGTAGTAGGTACCGAAGCTACAGGCTTAACACAAATTTGGCGAGACGAGGCTACTCAAAATATTAACATCCCAATGCAAGGTGAAATTGATTCCATGAATGTATCGGTTGCTGCAGCTATCTTAACTTTTGAAGCCAAACGACAACGAGGGTTTTAACAATTGTGCTTATAAAGCCCTTATTATCAAATAAAATATTTTTTTGCTATTTTTGATAGTGTAATAGTTGCAGTATGAAAAAGTTATCCAAAGAAATTACCTTATGCCTCTTTAATCATAAAGGACATTTACAAATTGCTATTAAATTTGGCTATCATGATGATATAAAGACATCTATAAAATCTATTGAAACGTTAAAATGGAGTAAAACTCATAAAACTTTTTACATTCCTTATTCATTAAAAAACGAAGAAAAACTTCTTAAGCATATAAAAAACAACAATTGGAGCGTCATAAATTCTCTTCCTCAAAAAAATGATATACACACGGTTATTATTCCTTATGAAAAATTGACTGATATAAAACGATTTAAACGTTGGCTTCAAGAAAAAAGGTATAGTGAAAATACTGTAAATACTTATATTGAAGTAGCTCACTTTTTTATTAAATATTGTGTTTTAAAAAACAACTTTGACTATAACAAAAGGCTAATAGAGCAATTTAATTACGATTTTAT
>NZ_JAPEHZ010000047.1 GCF_028823685.1 Tenacibaculum sp. L6
AAGTTTTCAATTGAAAACTTCCCTTTTTTTTATGGTTATTTATGTGATATTTCTCACATTCGTTCGAAATGACCTAATAATACATTACTTTAAATTAACACGAAGTATCCGCAATGATTTTCCATTCGCCTTGTATCTTCTTAAAGATGATCATAAAAACGCCGTTGGCGTCTCCTACAGATCTTTTTAAGTGATATTCTCCCATTACAGAATAGGCTCCTTCAGTAATTTTAGAAATATCATTAATTTTAAAAGTCAATGTTCCTGAGTGTTCTTTTGTTGGATACCCTTTTTTATAATTATCTAAGGTTTTTTGCCATCCAAAAGTTATTCCGTTTCGTCCGTAAAACTTTAATGAATCACTCTTCCAATACCCTTGCATAAAGCCTTCTAAATCGTGTTTGGACCAAGCTTCTTCCTGAGCTTTCATCACCGATAAAATCTCTTGCTTTTCTGTTTCTTCAGAAACAGTTTTAACTACTTCTTGTTTACACGAAACAAATAGTGTCAGTAAAAAAACGACAGTCAATAACTTTTTCATCTTAAAATAATGAGTTTATAATTTCTTTGATAGTAATTCCTTCAGCCTCTGCTTTATAATTCTTTACTATTCTGTGTGATAAAATAGGAATTGCTACTGCTTGCACATCTTCAATATCTGGAGAATACTTTCCGTTAACCGCAGCATGTGCTTTCGCTGCTAAAATTAAATTTTGTGAAGCTCTTGGACCAGCTCCCCAATCAATATACTTTTTGATTAATTCTGTTGCTTTATCAGAATTAGGGCGTGTTTTACCTACCAATTTAACAGCATACTCTACTACATTATCAGCTACAGGAATTTTACGAATCAATTTTTGGACTTCAATAATTTCTTCTGAAGAAAAAATAGCATTTACTGTTTGTTCAGCTATTGACGTCGTATTTTTTACCACTTGCACCTCTTCTTCAAAACTTGGGTATTCTAAGTTAATTGAAAACATAAAACGGTCTAGTTGGGCTTCTGGTAATGGATACGTTCCTTCTTGTTCTATTGGGTTTTGTGTCGCTAACACAAAAAATGGTAAATCTAACTTATAATGATGTCCCGCCACAGTTACCGACTTCTCTTGCATGGCTTCTAGTAAAGCTGCCTGTGTTTTAGGAGGTGTACGATTTATTTCGTCGGCTAAAATGATATTTGAGAAAATAGGTCCTTTTATAAATTTAAAATTACGTGTTTCATCTAGTATTTCACTTCCTAAAATATCAGAAGGCATTAAATCGGGCGTAAACTGAATTCTACTAAAATTTAATCCTAATGCGTTTGAAATTGTATTTACCAACAAGGTTTTTGCTAATCCAGGAACACCTATTAATAACGAGTGACCTCCACAAAAAATCGAAAGCAACGTATAATTTACAGCTTCTTGCTGTCCTATTATAACTTTTCCTATTTCTTGCTGTAGTTGGCTGTATTTTTCTACCAGTGTGTTTACTGCTGTTACGTCAGACATAAATGAAAGTTTTTCTTTACTCAATAAATTTAATTACAAACTTTTATAAAATGAAATTCCCGCTTTCGCGGGAATGACAATATACTAAATTTATTACTTCTTATTTATTTTCTTTCTTCCAATCTTTCTTGAAAGTACAATCTTTATAATCGTTTCCTAACTTTAAATACGTTTCTTGTATTTTTTGCTTTGTCCATTTAGCTATTTCTTCTTCTTTCTTTTTAGCCAAAGCAAACTGTTGCATTCTTACATAATCTTGAACTAAATCAGCCGTATGGTTATCTGTTTTATCTTTCATTAAGATTACCCCATACATTTTTTCTCCTTCACGAGTTTCATCATAATAAATATCTGATAAATCTCCTTTATTTAACTCACTAATTCTTGGATATAATTCTGGAGGCATTCTTGTTAATTCAAAAGAAGGTTCTTGTGTGTATGGGTTTACAATTAAACCTCCACTATTTTTAGTTTCTTCATCTTCAGAATACTTTGCTACAGCTTCCTCAAATGTAATTTTACCTTCTTTTATTTCAGCTACAATTTTTTCAATTTCCTCTTTAGTTTCTTGTAGTTTTTCATCAGAAATTTGAGGTTGCATTAAAATATGAGATACTTCTCGTTGATTCCCTTTTACTTTATGTAATTGAAGAATATGGTATCCGAATGCTGATTTAATAGGTTCTGAAATTTGATTTACATCTAACGAAAAAGCAGTTTCTTTAAACTCTTTGATAAACGGACTATCTTTAGTTATCACATATTTTCCTCCGTTTTGAGCTACAGCAGGATCTTCTGAGTTAATAATCGCTTTTAATTTAAAACTTGCTCCTTCTTCAATCTCTTTTTTAATTTCTTTAAGTTTGTTTATAACACGATCTACTTCTTCTTGAGTTGGTTCAGCTTTTAAGATTAATTGATTTAACACTACTTCTGCAGGAATTTCAGGAAGTTCTCCTTTCTCTTCTAAACCTTTAAAATATACTCTAATTTCTTCTGGAGTAACATCAATATCTTCTGTTATCTTTTGTTGCTCTTTTTCTATTAGTAAGTTTTCTTTTTGAACTCTAGCTAATTCTTTCTTAAAATCTTCAACGTCGTTAAAACCATAAACTTCAACTGCTTTTTCTTCACTTCCGTGCTCTTGCGTAAAAAAAGCAACACTTCGGTCTACTCTTCCGTCTATCTCAGATTGAGACACTACTACACTATCAATTACAGCGTGGTGTGCTAATAATTTTTGTTGCATTAACTCTTCAAGCATTTCGCAGTCAGAAATCTTTACTTTTCCTTCACTTCGTAACTCTACTTCTTGCTTAAATTTATCAATATCAGAATCTAAAACAATGTTTTTACCTACTACAACGGCTACTCCGTCTATTTTTTCTTGTGCGTTTAACGTAGTTAAACCTGCTAAAAACAAGGCAAAAGCTATACTAGTATTCTTTAAAGTTTTTGTTTTGGATTGCATCATTTATTAGTGTTTTTTCAATATCTCGTATTAATTCTAATTTTCTTTTATGTAAAATAATTTGCTTAATTCTAGGGCTAACATAGCTTAAAGGAGCAGTTGCATTCTTAGGCAATATATTTTTTACAGCGACCAAATATACTCCTAAAGTATCTTCTTTTTGTATGAATTTTGATATTTTTAACAAGTTTTCCTTTGATTCATTACGAAAAGGAGGTATTTTTTTCTTTAAATAATCAAAAGTAACCCAAGTTGAATCTTGTAAACGATATGATTTAAAGTTCAACAAGTGTCTTTCTAAATCTACTTTATCTTCTTCTTTTTCTGATTTAAACTTCGCTATGGTCTCCTTTTTATCTAAAAACTTTTTACCAAAATTTATATACTCAAATTGTAGTAATTCTTCATTTGTTTTAAAGTTTTCTTTGTTCTCTTCATAATAAGAAGCTATCTCTTCTTCACCTACAACTGTGTCTAATTGCTGCTTTATTAATCGTTCTTTGTAACCGTTTATGTATAAACTTTTTTTGTAATCGTTTACTAAGCCTTCAATCTGCTCGCTATTTACTTCTGATATATTTTCTTCAGCTTTTATATATAACAATTCTTGTTTAGCCCACGAATTGATAATACCTTTAACGAGTACTAAACTATCTTTTTTAGAAAGATTTTTAGGTAATAACCCTTTAATATCATTCTTATACAAATGTTTGTTATAAACTGTGGCTATAGGTTTATCTTCTCTTGTTTTTTCTTTCTTTAAACTAACAAGATCACATGAAACTATACTTATTAACACTATTAGAAAAATATATTTCTTCACTTTATACTATTGGTTATACGTTTTCTTTAATTTTCTTAAAACCTTTTCTTTTACTTTGATAGTATTCTTTTCTCTTAAATCTTTAATCCACTCTTTTTCTAATTCATCTTGATAATCGCTCATCACCTGCCCTCTAATTTCATCAAGTTCTTTGCCATATTTGTTTTTATGAGTCGAGTAAAACTGACTCAATCCTACCTCATCAGTTGAAGCCTTGTTCCAAATTTTAGCTTCCATTAAATCAAACAATAGCAATCCTTCTTTATATTCTTGCAGAATGTTTTTATATTCAGAATTCTTATTCGCTAAATCTTCTTTGAAATAGTTTATCACTTTGTTATTTACAAACTCTTTAAACAGCTTTTGATCTACTTGCTGGTTTTTAGAGGCAGCAAACATAACTAAATCTTTTTGTAACCATTCTTTTCCGTTAATAGAAAGTACTCTCTTATCTAGCTTTCCATTCTTTTCTACTTTTATAGCTTCTTTAAGAATATTAAGTGCTTGAGGATATTCTTTTACTTTGTAGTTCTTTTTTATCTTTTCTATGCTTCCAATACTTAAAGCTTTTGCCCTACTTGAGTTTTTTATTTTTGTTGTTAGCTCCTCTTTCATTTCTTCAAAAGAAGCTATAGGGTAATTCTTTAATAGCTTAACTATATGCCAACCGTATTTTGTTCTAAAAGGTTTACTATAATCTCCTATTTTTTCAAGTTTTAATACCTCATTCTCAAATTTCTCTACCATTTCTCCAGTTCCAAACCTTGGTAATTTTCCTCCATTATTTGCAGAGCCTAGATCATCTGAATATTCTTTTGCTAACTTTTCAAAAGAACCTCCTGATTCTAAAAGCTGATAGATCTCTTCTATTTTAGACTTACCTTTTGCTGAATTCTTTACTAAAATATGGGCTACATCAAATTCTCCTTTAGATAATCTACTTCCTGTTACTTTTATGATGTGGAGTCCGAATTTGGTTTGAAAAGGCTCTGAAATTTCTCCTATTCTTGTTTTGTACGCTACATTTTCAAAAGGATATATCATTTGAAAAGCAGAAAAGTACCCTAAATTTCCTCCATTAATTTTCGCAGACGGATCCTCAGACACTTCTCTTGCAACTTTAGCAAAATCTTCTCCTTGTATTATTCTACTTCTATATCTGTCAATTTTGCTTTTTAAAAACGAAGTATCAACAGCTATTCCATTACTCGGATATTTCACTAAAATATGACTCGCCTTAATTTCTGTTTTGGTACGTTCATAGGCTTCCTTTACCAATTCATTAAGCGTCTCTTTATCGTATAAATATGGAATGATGAGTTGATTCTTATATATTTCCAACTCTTCTTGATAACTTTTCACAGTATCTAAGCGTAAATTATAGGCTTCTTTTACTTTCAATTTATAGTTAATAAAAAGCTCTAAATAATCATCAAGACCACTGCCCTTTCCTTCTTCTACTAAAGGTAAATTCTTTTCATACACTTGCTTAAACTCCGAAACTAATACAGGAGTATCATTAATCCGAAACAATTCCTGATCTCTTTGTGAAAAAGTTGGAAGAATTGTACACGAAACAGCTAGTATGAAAAGTAGATTTTTCATGCTATAAATTTACAAAGAAATAATTCCTTTTATAGTCTCTGCTTTTTTGTAATAAGAAATAACTTCGTCTGAACTTTTAACCGTTAAGTGTATTGAAACACTTACATACTTGCCTGTTTTAGATTTTTTGGTATCAATAACCGCTCCACCTTCATTAAATAAATCTTGTACTTCTTGTACTTGATTTCCATCCGTAGGAACAATAAACTTGTATAAGTATTTAGCTGGAAAAGTTGTAGTATCTTCTAACTGTGATTTTAATTTTGCGTAAAAAGCCTCTCTATCTTGCATAACTCAATAATTACTGTTTTTATTAAAAATCATCAAAAAATATAGAATTCATGATAATGAAGCACAAAATTACACTATTTATTATATTTATAACTTGAAACTTTTATTTTTGCCACATGCAACAAAAAATAGTTTTAATAGGTGGTCCTGGTACGGGTAAATCCTCTATTTTAAGAGAATTTATTAAGCGTGGATATAAATGTATGCCAGAGATTTCAAGAGAGGTTACCCTAAAAGCTCAAAAAGATGGAATAGATCAACTTTTTTTAGAGCAACCCTTACTATTTAGTCAACTTTTATTAGAAGGACGAGAACAACAATATATAGATGCACACCAAAGTGATGCTGAAATTATCTTTTTTGATAGAGGAATTCCTGATGTACATGCCTATATGAATTATTTGGGTTCTGACTTTCCTGATATTTTTATAGAAAAAAGCAATAAATACTTATACACCAAAGTATTTATGTGTGCCCCTTGGGAAGACATTTATAAATCTGACAACGAACGTTATGAAACGTTTGAACAATCAGTAAAAATTGATACTTTTTTAAAAGAAGCTTACGAAGAAATAGGCTATAATATAATTGATGTTCCTTTTGGGACGGTACATGAGCGTTGCGATTTTATTTTACATACGTTAAAACACGATGTATGATACAGCGCTTCAAATACTAAAACACTACTGGAGGTTCAACTCGTTTAGAGAACCTCAACAAAATATAATTACAGAAGTATTAGCAGGAAACAACGTAGTTGTGCTACTTCCTACTGGTGGTGGTAAATCTATTTGTTTTCAAGTACCTGCTTTAGCAAAAGAAGGTATTTGTATTGTCATTTCTCCTTTAATTGCTTTGATGCAAGATCAAGTTGCAAATCTTACTGAAAGAGGTATTAAAGCTACTTTAATTCCTTCTGGAAGTACCCAGGATGAAATCATTACACTTTTTGACAACATCCGATTTGGAAAAACTAAGTTTTTATACCTTTCGCCCGAACGATTACAATCTCGTTTTATTCAAGAGAAAATTAAGCAATTAGATGTTAATTTGATTGCTATTGATGAGGCACATTGTATTTCTGAATGGGGACACGATTTTCGTCCGTCGTATCAGAATATTACAATTTTAAAAGAATTACAACCTTCTGCCCCTATAATTGCTTTAACCGCAACTGCTACACAAAAAGTAATTTCAGATATTACTAGTTCACTTGAGTTGGAAAGCCCAACTGTATTCAAAAAATCTTTTTTTAGAGAAAATTTAGCCTATCAAATTTATAAGACAGAAGACAAACTTGGTAAGCTGAATCAAATTTTCACTAAAACAAAAGCTCCTACGATTGTATATGTGAATACACGTAGCAAAACAAAAGAGATTAGTAGTTACCTAAATGCACAAGGTTTTAAAAGCTCTTTTTATCATGGCGGACTATCTGCTGTAGAAAAAAAACTTGCTTTTGATAATTGGATGACAGAGAAAACTCCCATAATCGTTGCTACAAATGCTTTTGGGATGGGAATTGACAAACCAAATGTTCGAGTAGTTGTGCATATCAATTTACCTTCTTCTATCGAAAATTACATTCAAGAAGCAGGTCGTGGCGGTCGTGATGGAAACAAAGCTTTTTCTGTAGTATTAACAAATAACAGTGATATTTCTCTAAGTAGTGAATTACTTAAAAAATCGCTTCCTAGTATTGATGAAATAAAAATTGTTCATCAAAAGTTATATCAACATTTTCAAATTGCTAAGGGAGAATTAATCGAATCTGCTTTTGACTTCAACTTTTTGGATTTTTGTAGCAAATACGGTTTTATACCCAATAAAACTTTTAATGCGCTTCAAATTCTAACTAATAATGGAATTATAGAACTCAATCATAATTTTCAACAGAAATCTACCGTTCAATTTTTAGCAACGAGTAAACAAGTCATTTCTCAAACGCATAAAAACATACAGCTTAAAAACTTTATTCAGCAAATTTTACGTTTATATGGTGGAATTTTTGAAAACCCTGTAAAAATTGATGAATTCTATATCGCTAAAAAACTAGGTTCTACTTCTTGGAGTGTCATTACTATGTTAGAAAAATTAGCCCAAGAAGAACTGATTACATATGCAAAATCAACCAACAATGCTGAGCTTTTCTTTTTGCATCCTAGAGAAGATGACAAAACCATTAACCGAATTTCAGTAAACATTCAGCAGTATATCAAACAAAAAGAACAAAAAAACAACGATTTACTTCAGTTTATTAAAAACGATACAGTTTGCCGTAGTATGCAGCTTCTCTCCTACTTTGATGAGCAGAATGCTCAAAACTGTGGAATTTGTGATGTTTGTTTACAGAAGAAAACTAGAACTAATGTAAATCAGCAAGATATATTATCGCTATTTAAAGATGGAGAAAGCTATACAGTTATTGAAATCTGCTCGCTTCTAAATGAAAAAGAAGCGAACATTTTAATACTTTTGCGACAGCTACTGGCTGAAGAAAAAATACACACGAATAACAATAAATATTATTTGATATAAATGAGAGATTTACGCATTGTTTTTATGGGAACCCCAGATTTTGCTGCTACTATTTTACAACACTTAGTAGAGAATGATTATAATGTTGTGGGAGTTATTACCGCGGCAGACAAACCTGCAGGAAGAGGTCGTAAACTAAATCAATCTGCAGTTAAAAAATATGCGTTATCTCAAAACTTACCTATTCTTCAACCAACAAACTTAAAAAGTGAAGAGTTTCAAGAAGAACTAAAAAAATGGAACGCCAACTTACAAATAGTAGTTGCTTTTAGAATGTTACCAAAATCGGTTTGGGCAATGCCAGAATATGGTACGTTTAATTTACACGCTTCTTTATTACCAGAGTATCGTGGAGCAGCACCTATTAACTGGGCAATTATTAATGGTGAAACCAAAACAGGCGTTACTACGTTCTTTATTGATGATAAGATTGATACAGGTGAAATCATCTTACAAAGTGAAGTTGATATTAAAGAAGATGAAGTTGTAGGTGAATTACATGACAAACTAATGTATTTAGGAGCCAACTTAGTTGCTGAGACAGTTGATTTAATTGCAAAAGGTGATGTAACCACTACCAAGCAACCAGAATTAGAAGAAAAATCAGCTCCTAAACTGTATCCTGACAACTGTAAAATTGATTGGTCTAAGCCATTACAAGATATATACAACCATATCCGTGGATTAAACCCATATCCTGCCGCTTGGACAACCATTATAAACGGCGAAGAGGAAGTTTCAGCTAAAATTTATGAGGTTTCTAAAGAAAACACTTCACATTCTTTAGATAATGGAACAATTATTACCACAAAAAAAGAGTTAAAAGTAGCGGTTACAGATGGTTACTTAAATATTCATCAAATTAAAATTTCAGGTAAAAAATTAATGGATGCTCAGAGTCTATTAAATGGCTACCAATTTGAAAAAGGAGCTAAAATGCTGTAGCCCTTTATTTATAAGGTTTTAGCGTTTTTAACAAAAAAAACAATCAGGGTTATTAACAATTCGAAGTAACTTATTAACAAAAGAGTGTTTTTTTTAGGCCAAATCTTGCACAATCCCGCATTCCGTCTATATTTGTTGAGCTATTGAAGCAAAAAAAATATTAATTAATTTTTAAAATCTATTAAAATTATGAACAAATCAGATTTAATCGATGCGATGGCTGCTGATGCAGGAATTTCAAAAGCTGCTGCTAAAGCTGCATTAGATTCTTTAACAACTAACGTAACTAATACTTTAAAGAAAGGTGATAAAGTTGCTTTAGTTGGATGGGGAACTTGGTCTGTTTCTAAGAGAGCTGCTAGAACTGGTAGAAACCCTCAAACTGGAAAAGAAATCAAAATTGCTGCTAAAAACGTAGTTAAATTTAAAGCTGGTGCTGGTTTAAGTGACTCTGTAAACTAATATCCTCCTCAAAACATATTACAACAGCATTTAGGAAACTAAATGCTGTTTTTTATTTCTATAGTGTCACAAAAAACATACAGCTATTGTCTTTAAAATAGAACTTAAAACAATTATACAATGAAAAATATAGCCACTCTTATCGTACTGCTATTTTGTTTCTCAACTACTTTTGCTCAAAAAACCATAAATGCATCTGATATTATAAAAGATGTTAAAAACGGTAAAGCTGTAACCATTTCAAATGCTACAATTAAAGGGACACTAGATTTTACTTTTATGGAAGAAGCGCTTCCTAAACTTCCTACCAGAAAAAGTTGGTGGAACAATGGCGGATCTAACACTATTGAAAAACAAATTACCAATAAAGTTTCGTTTGTAAACTGTGTTTTTGAAGATGATGTATTAGCATACATTCCTGATGAAAAAAGCGGATATACTTTTGTTGCTAATTTTGAAGACTTCGTAATTTTTAAGGACTGTACCTTTGAACAAAAAGCAATGTTTAAATATTCTGACTTTGAGAAAAACACAGACTTTTCTGGCTCTAAATTTAAAGGAGACTCTACTTTTAAATATGCTAAGTTTAATAGAGATATTTCTTTTAAGAATACCTTATTTGAAGAACCTTCTACTTTTAAATATGCAAACTTTAAGCGTTTTGTAAGTTTTGAAAACTCAGTATTTAACGAAAGTGCTATTTTTAAATACACTGATTTTAAAGATGGGGTATCATTTAGAAATGTAAAGTTTGAAGAAGACTTAAACATAAAATACACCAAAGTATCAGGTGGATTTGATATAACAGGTATGGAAGTAGCCTTTGATATTGACTCAAAGTACACTAAAATAAACGGTAAAAGTTTTAATAAATACTTACTGAAAAAATAATCTTAGAAAACTTTCTCTTAAACTATAAATAAAAAAACTCCGCCTTTCAGCGGAGTTTTATTTTTATTCTTCCTCATCGTTAAATGAAGAATTCTTTTTTTCTTTCTTACTACCTTCATACAGCTCGTACTTTACAAAACGACAATCTAAATCGGCATTTTTCAACGGAATTCTTTTCGATGTTCGTAATCCTACAAACTTTAATGCTTGAATATCCGATGTGATTAACCACGCTGTTGAATTAGGGTAATTGTTCTTTAGCGTATCTCCTATTTTTCTGTAAAACTCTTCTACATCAATATTTAAACGCTCTCCATAAGGCGGATTGAACAAAATTGTAGTTTTACCAAATACTTCTTTTTTGGAATTGAAAAAGTTTACGTGATGTACTCCTATAAACTCATCCAAATTTGCATTGATAATGTTTTGTTGAGCCTTTCTAACTGCAGATGGCGCTTTATCGAAGCCCATAATTTTAAAGTGTGAGCTTCGTATTTTCTTCAATAATGAATCTTGAATAATGAAGTATAAATCTTCATCATAATCGTTCCAGTTTTCAAAAGCAAAGTGCTTACGGTTGATATTTGCAGGAATTTGATTCGCAATCATTGCAGCTTCAATCAAAATAGTTCCTGAACCACACATCGGGTCGATAAAATTCTCTTCCCCTTTATATCCAGAAAGTAATAATAATCCTGCAGCTAACACCTCATTAATCGGTGCAATATTCGTAGCACTTCGGTATCCACGTTTGTGTAACGATTCACCAGAAGAGTCTAACGAAATAGTCAGCCATTCTTTATGAATATGAATATGAATCTTAACATCAGGATATTTTAAATCTACATTCGGACGCTTTTTATACTTATGCATAAAATAATCAGCAATAGCATCCTTCGATTTTAAACTGATATAATGTGAATTAGACGTGAAATTATTCGAATTTACCACAAACGTTCCCATTTTACACGTTGAATCGCTTCATATAAATCTTCTTCATCATAAATTTTACTGCGTTTAATTGGTTTTAAGATACGAATAGCAGTACGCAACGCAATATTGGCTTTATACATAAAGCCCTTATCACCTCTAAAAGCAACACTTCTTATCCCTTCTTTCACTTCCATTGCTCCTAACTGACGTAATTCGTCTGCTAAAACCCCTTCTAAACCTGCCATGGTAACGGCGGTCATTTTAAAATCTTTTTCCATGTAACTGTAAAATTTCACTGCAAAAGTACAGCTAATTTTGGGTTGTTATCAATCTTTTCTACTTTGAATACAAAAAACGTAAGTTTTATGTATTTTTGCAGACCTTAGAGTTATGAATTCAACAACAGATTGGTTTACTTCTTGGTTTAACACACCATACTATCATATTTTATACAAGCATAGAAACGATGCCGACGCTCAGTTTTTTATGCGAAACATTACTTCTTTTTTACAATTACCAAAATCGAGTAAGATTGCTGATTTACCATGCGGAAAAGGGCGTCATGCAGTTTATTTAAACTCATTAGGTTACGATGTCGTAGGTGGTGATTTGAGCGAAAAGAGTATTGAACACGCCAAACAATTTGAAAATGATACGCTTCATTTTGAGGTTTGGGATATGCGAAAACCTATAGAAAATAAATACGACGCCGTATTTAATCTATTTACTAGTTTTGGTTATTTTGAAGATGACAATGAAGACATTGCTGTTTTAAGAAGTATTAAAAACGGATTAAAAGAAGACGGTGTTTTTGTCTTGGATTTCTTAAATGTTGAAAAAGTAAAAAACACGTTGGTTAAAGAAGAAGTAAAAATTATTGATGATATTGAATTCAATATTCAAAAAGAAATCAAAGACGGATTCATCTTAAAACACATTTCTTTTACTGCGGAAGAAAAATCACATTTGTATACCGAACGCGTAAAGTTTTTAACCTTAGAAAAATTGCAATCGTACTTTGATAAAGTGAATTTGCAAGTAATACATATTTTTGGCGACTATAGCCTGAATAAATTCAATTCACAATCTTCTGATCGTTTAATTATCGTTGCTAAATGAGTTACTTCTTATTAATTTCAGCTGTGTTAGTAGGTGTTTTATTAGTTTTTATAATAAAACCAAGCAATAACTTCGTCCGTTTGTTATTAGCTTTTAGTGGTGCTTACCTTCTTTCTGTTACTATTTTACATTTATTACCAGAAGTATACCATCATACCGACAATACTAAATTAGCAGGTATTTTGATTTTAGTAGGAATCATTGTACAATCGATATTAGAATCATTTTCAAAAGGAGCTGAACACGGGCACATACACTTACATTCTGACTCGTCTAAATTTCCTTGGTTACTTTTTGTAAGTTTATGTATTCATGCTTTTTCAGAAGGATTACCAATTCATCATGCAGATGATAACTTATTATGGGCAATTATTGTACATAAAATTCCAATTGCAGTAGTTTTAACCACCTTTTTGTTACAAACAAAGTATTCAAAGAAAACAATCTTTTTCTTTTTAACTGTATTTGCATTAATGAGTCCTTTAGGTATTTTAGTATCTAACAAAGTTCCTTTAATAGAACAATACCATACAGAAATTACAGCTTTAATAGTTGGAGTATTTTTACACATTTCAACCATTATTCTTTTTGAAAGTACTGAAAATCATAAATTCAACTACAAAAAGTTTGCTGCTATTATTTTAGGAATATTACTAACTATCTTCTCTATGCACCAACCCCATTGAGAAAGCAGGTAAACAAACTGCTAAATACTCACAAGGTTCTGTAAATGGATTGGAATATTGAATACGTGTATTTTTTTCAATTTTGATAGATTGTCCTGCTTCTAACACTACAATTTCACCATCAATATTAAATTGCTTTTTTCCTTTAATTATATAAGTATATTCTTCAAATTCTGGTTTTTGAAAAGGTTCACTCCAACCTGGAGGAGCTATCATATGTGCAATACTTACTTTTGAATTTCCATCAGTAGCATTTCCAAAATGTTCTTCGATTAATTTTCCGTCGGTAGTTGGCACTACAAACGGACTTTTTTGAATGGTATATTTTTTACTCATATCGTTTTACTTATTTCTTTAGAATTTTTAATATTTAAGTCTAAAACTTCTTTATAACTTTATGTAACAGTAGCACACTATTAACCATTAAATCAGCAATAAAATTAAAATTATTTCTTTTCAGTTATAACCTAAACAGTACTTAAAATTGATATAAATAGGCTAAATAATAAGTAGTCTTTAAGTACACAATATTACTGATATACGCACAAGTTTCGTACAAAAATAATTGATTGTTCTTAAAAGACAGTACTTTACAGTAAGTATCTTAAAAATCAAGGCACTACCTATTTATTTTTAGATATATTTTTTATCTTTAAACTCAAAAATTGTTGTACCCCCAAAAAAATATCTATGAACATAAAAGCTAAACTTTTTGCGTGTGGAGAAGAACGAGAATTAATCTCTACCAGTTTAAATTATATTAGACTTACTGACTGGAACGGTAAACCTACATCAGCCTTAATGAATGGTAGTTTTACGGTTACTTACGAATCTCAAATGTATGATGACACCTATGCTGAGTGGATTATTGCCGATAGAACGCAAAATAAAAAGATAGAATATCCTGCTAATTTATACCAATTAAGAGATGGCAAGGTAATCTTTTATGAGGATGATTTTGATGGAGTAGAATTATTCCAATACAACTTTCAAGATGGTGCACTTATCAACTACTATGAGGTTTTTGATAACCAAAAAGGTATGTATGTTACCCTAACTATCTCTCCTGCTATGCAAGATTATCGTTTTTTTAATAATAGTTCAGATTGGCCTAGAAAAAGTAGAACTCGTTATATAAAACCATGGCAAGAGAGTTTTATACCGCCTATAGAAGAAACTACATATAAGCCGAAAGAAGATACAACACCTCGTATTATAAAAGTAAACTGGGTTAATAAGAGCAATGAAATTGTAAATAGTAGTCATTACGAAGAAAACTTAGGCCTTGAAATAGATTTGAATAACCCTAATGGAGGAAAGGTAAAAATTAGTATTACAAAAAAAGACAACACCAATTTTGATAAAAATACTAAAGAAATAGTATTGGAAGAACATGTTACTGGTAATAAAGTAACTATAACCGACTTTAAAGTAAAGAAAGAGTGGGAAGATTTTAAAAATGTAGAGATCGATGAACTAGTTGCTACTGCTACTTACTTTAGCAGTACTAAAGAAAGTACACAATTAAAAATAGAGCCAAAGCCTAAAATATTAGTGAGCTTTAGACCAAATGATAATTGGAAAGGAGAGTTTGGGTTCGACTGGATTAGAGAAAATGACACTAATTTGTTTAGAGACACTAAGTTTGAAGATATTATATCTAAACAATATAAAGACAGTGCTCATACTATTATAGAAAAAGATGTAAATCAATATAAAGGACATTTTAAAAAGGACTCAAGTCAGTATCAAAAATTAAAAGAAAAGTATTATAACGGTGTTAAAATACCTTGGAAAAAAGTTACTGATGCATATGGTCAGCAAGTTGAATATACGCATTATACAGAATGGATGAGCCTAAAAAAAGGTAAAGAAGCCAAGGTTAAAATTCATATAGATGTTACTGATAAAGGAGATTATTTACTATTTGAAGACAATGAAAACTTTACCATAAGCCCTAAAAAAATAGATATTAAAAATAAAGGAGGGAAGAAAAAACTAAGTGATATTGTTACCATAAAATGCGATAAGGAGTTTACAACCAACCAAGAAATAATTATAAAAGCGTATAAAGAAAACCAGCAAGAAGGTGTTGTAGCAGGTAAAATTAATGTATGGGCGAATGATGCGTCTAAACACAAACAGAAAAAAGTAGTATTTGTACAAGTTAATACAGATATTAATGGTAGTGGTGTTCCTAATATACCAGATGCCACAAAAGAAAAAGATAGAATTAATAAATATTTAGAACAAGCCTATATACAATTACATCCAGATTCTGTAATTGTTAATTTAGATTTAACAACTGACGCTGATTTTTCTAGATTTGTTAAAAATAATAAAATTCAAAAAGTAAGTACTCCTGTAGCTGCAATACCAGCAACTGCTACTACTCCTTCAAAACCTGCGATTCCTAGAGAAAGTATTGTTCGTTATTTAAAAAAACAATTAAAAAATATAGATGCTAAATATGATAGCCCAGACTTTTTTAAAGCCTTTTATTTTGCTGAGCATGGTTACCACCCTAACGGTAATTTAAGCGGTTTTTCAGCTGCAAATGCAGATTATGTAGTAGTATTTAAATCGGCTAATGACCAAACTGCTGCACATGAGTTTTTACATTCATTAAATTTACCACATACTTTTACGAATATAGAAGCTTCTGCTAATGCAGAATTTACCTATCAATACAGTAAAACAGACAACTTGTTAGACTATTCACATCATAATCCAAGAAACAACAATAATCGTTGTAGCCTATTTCATTGGCAATGGATTAAAGCTATTAATTCTATTTAACAAATGAAAAAACTCATATTTATATTTACAATATTAAGCCTCACTAGCTGTATGGCTCAAAAAACTTTAAAAATGGAACAAGAAATTATTATCCCTAAAATTAACAATAAAAGTACTTCAATAGAAACAAAAAAATTTAAACCTAATAGCCCTAGATACGAAATAATAAATGAAGAAGGCTGTGAAATATATACCAAAGCTAATATTGGCTTTGGTAAAGTTACTTTTTTCAACAATTCCTATTTCAAAATAATAGAAAGTTTTTATCCAAATACTCATACTAGAAAGAAAGGAGTTTCATTTAATAATGGTTCAGAATTTGGAACGTGGTATGAATTCAATAAAGAAGGAAAACTAATCAATGAAATTAATACCGATGAAGGCTACGATTTTGGTTGGTTAGATGTTGTAAAATATTGTCATAAACATGACATTCAGTTAGAAAAGGGTTATCCTAAAAGTGGTGGTGTTAAAACCGAAATTTATAAAAATGAAGAAGAAGGTAAAAAAGTATGGACAATAAGCTATTACAAACCTAAAACAGATGAGTATATAGAAGTTACACTTGATGGACAAACAGGAAAAGAAATTAAACGAAGAGATTTAGAGTTTATAGGTAATTAAGTAATTATTATTAACAACTTTTACTTCAAAAATATAGAAAGTTCTATTCCTTCAGCTATAAAAATATAATGTACTTGTTAAAATAAACAAAAAAGAGCACCCTAAAAGAATGCTCAATCTTTTCCATGTACAGTTACTAGCCCCCCAGCTGTATTACTGTACATTTCGGTTAGTGATTATTAACACAAAATTAACAATTTTATGTTATTACAAAACTAGAATTAATATAAATAAAGAATCCTTCATTTAGGAATCGTAATTCTTAGAAAAAAAACTTCCAAAAAACTATAAAATAGAACCATACTCTGTAAACTTCTCCTTTGTATATCAAAGTATATATAGTTGATAACATTGCGGCGTACTCCGTTGATACTACGCTATGGGTAGTTGAGATCACGGCATGGGTTGCTAATACTACGGCATGCTCCGAAG
>NZ_JAPEHZ010000048.1 GCF_028823685.1 Tenacibaculum sp. L6
CTCACCATTTTGGTGAGGTTTGTCAATCTTTATGTGTTTACTACAAATATAGAAATTCAATAATCTGAAATTTATATTTTATAAGTGAATTACTTCGTCATAAGCATCAGCTACAGCTTCCATAACCGCTTCACTCATGGTTGGGTGTGGGTGGATAGCTTTTAATACTTCGTGACCAGTAGTTTCTAATTTACGACCTAAAACAGCTTCAGCAATCATATCAGTTACACCAGCACCAATCATGTGGCATCCTAACCATTCACCATACTTAGCATCGAAAATAACTTTTACAAATCCGTCAGGAGTACCCGCTGCTTTTGCTTTACCAGAGGCAGAGAATGGGAATTTACCAATCTTTAATTCATAACCTGCTTCTTTAGCTTGATCTTCTGTTAAACCAACAGAAGCAATTTCTGGAGTAGCATAGGTACAACCAGGAATATTACCGTAGTCGATAGCTTCAGTATGTAAACCAGCGATTTTTTCAACACAAGTAATTCCTTCCGCAGAAGCAACGTGAGCTAATGCAGGACCAGGAGTTACATCTCCAATCGCATAGTATCCAGGAATGTTCGTTTGATACCAATCGTTTACTAAGATTTTATCTCTATCCGTAATAATTCCAACATCTTCTAAGCCGATGTTTTCAATGTTGGTTTTAATTCCAACTGCAGATAATACGATGTCTGCTTCTAAAATTTCTTCTCCTTTTTTAGTTTTTACAGTTGCTTTTACTCCATCACCAGAAGTGTCAACAGACTCAACAGAAGAACTAGTCATTACTTTAATTCCAGCTTTCTTGAAAGAACGCTCCATTTGTTTAGAAACATCTTTATCTTCAACAGGAACAATATTTGGCATAAATTCAACAACGGTTACATCAGTTCCCATTGAGTTATAGAAGTGTGCAAACTCAACTCCAATAGCACCCGAACCTACAACAATCATTGATTTTGGTTGTTTTGGTAAGCTCATAGCCTCACGATATCCGATAACTTTTTTACCGTCTTGAGGTAAACTTGGTAACTCACGTGAACGAGCTCCTGTAGCAATAATAATATGGTCAGCTGAATACTCAGTTACTTTACCATCTTTATCAGTAACATCTACTTTTTTTCCAGCTTTCACTTTACCAAATCCGTCGATGATATCAATTTTATTTTTCTTCATTAAGAACTGAACACCTTTGCTCATTCCTTCAGCAACACCACGACTACGTTTAATCACAGCTTCAAAATCTTTATCGATAGCTTCTGCTTTTAAACCGTACTCATCAACATGTTTTAAATAATCATATACTTGAGCAGATTTTAATAATGCTTTGGTAGGAATACATCCCCAGTTTAAGCAAATTCCACCTAAGTTTTCTTTCTCTACTACAGCGGTTTTAAATCCTAATTGAGAGGCTCTAATAGCAGTTACATAACCTCCAGGACCGCTTCCGATTATTAGTACGTCGTATTTCATGTTGTTTGTTTTATTTAAGTTTTAAAGTAGCAAAGTTTTTACTCTTTGCAACATTTTCAAATTAACTAATTATTACATTCTCTCAGGAACCTGAATTCCTAATAATTTGAATGCAGATTTTATGGTATCAGCTACTTTTTTAGATAACTGAACTCTAAATGTTTTTTTATCTTGATTTTCTTCTCCTAAAATTGATACGTTTTGATAGAACGAGTTAAATTCTTTTACCAAATCATACGTGTAATTAGCTATCACAGCAGGTGAATAGTTACTTGCTGCTTGCTGAATTACTTCAGGGTATAATTCTAATTGCTTGATCAATTCTTTTTCTTTTTCGTGTAATTCTACTGATACAGGTGTTGAATAATCAAAATCAGCTTTACGTATGATAGATTGAATTCTTGCATAGGTATATTGTACAAACGGACCTGTATTTCCTTGGAAATCTACCGATGCTTGTGGGTCAAACAAAATTCTCTTCTTAGGGTCTACCTTTAAAATGAAGTATTTTAAAGCTCCTAATCCGATAGTTTTATATAATTCCTCTTTTTCTTCAGTTGAATACCCTTCTAGCTTTCCTAATTCTTGTGAAATTTCACGAGCTGTATTGGTCATTTCATCCATTAAATCATCGGCATCAACTACAGTTCCTTCACGAGATTTCATTTTCCCAGAAGGTAAATCAACCATTCCGTAACTTAAGTGGAATAATTGTTTAGCCCAAGAGTATCCTAGTTTTTGTAAGATTAAGAACAATACTTTAAAGTGATAATCTTGTTCGTTACCTACGGTATATACCATTCCGTTTACATCAGGGAAATCTTTAGAGCGTTGTACAGCTGTACCAATATCTTGGGTCATATATACTGCAGTTCCGTCTGAACGTAATACTAGTTTTTCATCTAACCCTTCGTCGGTTAAATCACACCAAACAGAACCATCTTCTTTTTTGAAGAAAATACCATTTAGTAATCCTTCTTCAATAATATCTTTTCCTAATAAATAGGTGTTACTTTCGTAGTATAATTTGTCAAAGTTAACTCCGATGTTTTCATAAGTAACATCGAAACCTTTGTATACCCATCCGTTCATCATTTCCCAAAGAGTAACTACTTCCTTATCTCCAGCTTCCCATTTACGAAGCATTTCTTGTGCTTCAACAAAAAGTGGAGCTTGTTTTTTAGCGTCGTCTTCAGAAATTCCTTTGGAAACTAATTCAGCTATTTCTTTTTTATACTCCTGATCGAATTTTACGTAGTAATTACCAACTAATTTATCACCTTTTAACCCGGTTGATTCAGGAGTTTCTCCATTTCCAAATTTTTGCCAAGCCAACATCGACTTACAAATATGGATACCACGATCGTTGATAATTTGTGTTTTGTAAACTTTATGTCCTGCAGCTTTTAAAATTTCAGCAACCGAATATCCTAACAATACATTACGAACATGTCCTAAGTGCAAAGGTTTGTTTGTGTTAGGAGATGAATACTCTACCATACGTGCATCTGTTTCGTCTTCTTTTACGAAGCCATAAGTTGCATCAGTAGCTATTTGATTAAAAAAGTTTACATAGAAAGAATCATCAACTACCAAGTTTAAAAAACCTTTAACTACATTGTAGCTAGTAATTTCGTTGATGTTTTCAACTAAGTATTTACCTAAATCTTCACCAATTTGAACAGGATTTCCTTTTTTGTACCGTAGTAATGGGAAGACAACAACAGTAACGTCTCCTTCAAAATCTTTACGGGTTGCTTGAAATTCTACATTTGGAATTTCTACATCATACAAGGCTAAAAATCCTTCTTTTACTTTCGCTTCAATTAACGATTGAATATTCATTGGTTCTTTTTAGATTATCGGACAAAATTAGTGTTTTTAATTTTTTATTCCCACGATTTTACAGATGATTTTTTGAAGCACTTCTATAGCATACTTCAATACTGCTTTTGTACCTTTGCGGTATGGATAAAGACCTAGAAAACTTATCGAAATTAGCGAATGACGCTTTACAAGAAAATAAGAAGTATTTTCAAAAGTTAAAAAAGCGTACACCAAAGCGTTTAGATTTATTAATGCAAGAGCTGCATGATGAAGAATTTGAGCGTACTGATTGTTTAGCATGTGCTAATTGTTGTAAAACGACTTCACCTATTTTTACAGAAAAAGATATTGAGCGTATAGCAAAGCACTTAAAAATGAAGGTGGTTGATTTTACTAAGCAGTATTTAAGAAGAGATGAAGACAATTTTATGGTGTTGCAATCTGCTCCTTGTACTTTTTTAGACGAGTCTGATAATACTTGTTCTATTTATGATGTGCGCCCGAAAGCCTGCTCGGAATATCCACATACCAATCGCAAGAAATTTATTCAGTTAGCTGATTTGACGATTAAAAACACAGAGGTTTGTCCTGCTACTTATAGGATTGTAGAAGAGCTTAAAAAAAGGTTGCCTCAGTAAAGTAGAAAGGAAGAAAATCATATATTTTTTCTATTTTTAGAGAAAATATATCATTGTGGAAACCCTTATACACTATTTTGAAACCATTCCTTCTAGTCATAGAAGTATTATTTTAGTAGGCGGAATTGCTTTTTTTTGGCTACTAGAAGGTGCTGTACCGTTATTCAATTTTAAATATAATAAATGGAAGCATGCATGGCCTAATTTGTTTTTTACTGCAACTACGGTAATTGTCAATTTCGTTTTGGCTTTTTTATTATTAAAAACTGCCGATTGGGTACAAGCAACTAATTTTGGCTTAATTAATTGGTTGCCAGAAATGCCGTTGTGGTTGTATGTGTTATTAGGTGTGTTGTTTTTAGATTTCTTCGGAGCTTATCTAGCACATTTGGTGGAACATAAAGTAAAACCTTTGTGGATGGTACACTTGGTGCATCATTCAGATCATAAGGTAGACACTACCACTGCAAACCGACATCACCCGATAGAGAGTGTTATTCGCTTTACATTTACTTTACTAGGCGTTTTTTTAGTAGGAACCCCAATAGGTATAATTATGTTGTATCAATCAATGTCTTTAGTATTTACGCAATTAACACATGCTAATATTAAGATGCCTAAAAAGTTAGATAAAGCATTAAGTTATGTAATTGTTTCTCCTGATATGCACAAAGTACATCACCATAATTTATTACCCTATACCGATTCTAACTACGGAAATATTTTTTCTATTTGGGATCGAATATTAGGAACTTATATGGAGTTGGATAGAGAAAAGATAGTGTATGGTGTCGATACATTTCCTGATGAGAAAAAGAATTCTGATTTAATAGAGTTGTTGAAGCAACCTTTTCAAGGGTACAGAAAACCTACGAATTTGGAAGAATTATGAACTTTTTTTACTATTGCATAAAAATTAATGCTAAAAAATTGATATTATGAAAAAAATCATTCTTTCTATTGTGTTTTTTGTGGCTATTATTCAAAAGTCAAATGCTACTCAGTGGATGACTTCTTTTGAAGGTGCTAAAAAAATTATCTATTGCTACCAACAAATTAATTGTAATTGATTTTTGGGCTACTTGGTGTAAACCTTGTATAGAAATGGAGTCTAACACGTGGAATCAACCAGAAATACAAGAACTTTTAAATGGATTCGTTCCTTTAAAAATTGATATTGATGTTTTTAGAAAGGTATCAAATAAATATTCAGCAAATAGAATTCCGTATGTATTGATTGTAGATGCTAATGGTGAAGTTATTTATAATGAAACAGGTTATAAAGATAAAAACCAAATGCTAAAAGTGTTGAAAAAGTATGCAATTAATACGTCTGCTCTTCAATCAGATTATGCAAGCTTTAATAAAGAACCTAATGCAGAAGCTGCAATGTCTATAGCTGAGAAATATTATGATACATCCATCTATGTAAATGATGATGTAGAGAATGATTACATGAATTTAGCATCAAACTATTTACGAATGGTTAAAAAGCTTTCAACTAAAAAAGAGTATAAAGAAAAATATGAACAGAAAGCAGATTTGTTAGATGATGCTTATCGATTGCTATTAAGAGGAAAAAACGAAAAAGTATTAGAAGTTTTAAAAGATAAATTTAAAGAATCGGAAATAGCGTCTGAAAATAAAGGACTATTTGATTTTATGCATTTTGTAGCATATAAAAAATTAGAAGATAATGAAAATGCCAAGTTGTGGTATGATAAATTAAAGACAGATAAAAATTATAAGTTTTATCTTTTAAAGTCAAGAAAAATATAAACAAAAAACGAGGTGTTTTACCTCGTTTTTTGTTTCTCAATCAACTCTAATATGTGTTTTCCTCTGGCTTTACAACCTTTACTTTCATGAATCACTTTAGTACGAATAATATGTTCCAGTTCAGGGTGTACCCAATCTTTTTGTAAACCAAATAGGTATAAAGTATTCATGGTATAAGCTTTAACAGCTATTTTCTGATTGGTAATTAACCAGTCGAATCCAGTTTCAATAATTAAATCTATATGTTTTAGGGTTAGTTGTTGCTGAGCTTTATTCGCTGTTTTAGAAGTATATGCAATAGCTAAATGTTCACAAATTTTAGCACAAGGTCTTATAGCACTATCAAAATGTACTTTGGAAATATTTTGAGTAAAAGTTTCTAAATAAGGAAGAATATGCTCTATTCCGTGGTGGGTGCAAATCCATTCCAATACCCAAGCAGCTTTGATGGATAGTTTATTATCGACATCAAAAGTAAATTCTACTAGGTTTTTTACTAGTATTGGATTTTGTAATACAATATTTGAAGCTTTTTCTCTGTTTATTCTAGCAGCAGTATCAACGTCATTTAAAACAGAAATTAAAAAATCAGCATTCATATTGGTATGGTTTATGTAAATTTGAATTGTAAAAGAAATAATAGCATGATAAATATAAACAGGATATTTTCAACAGCACTTCTATTGTCAGCATTTTTTATAAGCACTGCGCAGGCACAAAAAATAAATCAGTTAGATGCTAACGGAAAGAGAGATGGAGTGTGGAAAAAATATTATGATGATGATAAAAACGATGTTCGATATACAGGACAGTTCAAAAACGGTAAAGAAATAGGAACTTTTAAGTTTTATGAACCAAATTCTTATGGAGTCCCGTCCATGACTAAAGAATTTTCAACAAAATCTGATAGTGCTTTTGTTCAATTTTTCACCCCAAAAGGAAAAGTGAAAACAGAAGGTTGGATGATAGGGAAAAAGCGAGTAGGTAAATGGACATATTATTTTACTGATGGAAAATTATTCTCAGAAGAAGAATATATTGATGGTAAGTTAGATGGAGTAGTGAAAAATTATTACAGAAACGGAAAACTAACCGAAGAAACCTATTATAAAGAAGGAAAAAAAAGCGGAATGTCTAAAATATTTACCGATTCAGGTATCATGATTGAAGAAGTTAATTATGTAGATGGAAAACTTGAAGGTGAAGGTAAATACTACGATTTAAAAGGAAACCTAAAAGAAAAAGGAATGTATAAAAACGGAAAAAGAGACGGTAAATGGGAGTTTTATATGGATGGAGAAGTCGTTACCGATAAAAGAAAAAGAACCGTACATTCAATACCCAAAAATTAACAGCTAGAGATAGTAAATACAAAATTAAGTTTATAATAAATGATGATGGACTAAGGTATACTTGAGTCCATCAATTTTTATAATGATGTCATCAAATATTTCCATAATAAAAACATTTATTATTTCGTAAATTTGCGGCTTCAAAAGTACAAAATGAAAAGAGTAGTAGTAGGACTTTCAGGAGGTGTAGATAGTAGTGTAACAGCGTATTTACTAAAAGAACAAGGATATGAAGTTATTGGGCTGTTTATGAAAAACTGGCACGATGATTCAGTAACTATTTCTGATGAATGTCCGTGGTTAGAAGATAGTAACGACGCAATGATTGTTGCTGAAAAATTAGGAATTCCTTTTCAAACGGTTGATTTAAGCGAACAATACAAAGAGCGTATTGTTGATTATATGTTTAATGAATACGAAAAAGGACGTACACCTAACCCTGATGTATTATGTAATCGTGAAATTAAGTTTGATGTGTTTATGGACATCGCATTAAGTTTAGGGGCCGATTATGTAGCAACAGGTCATTATTGTAGAAAAGCAGAAGAACTTATTGATGGAAAGCCTGTATATAAATTATTAGCAGGAAAAGATACCAATAAAGACCAGTCGTACTTTTTATGTCAGTTATCACAAGAACAATTGTCAAAAGCGTTGTTTCCTATTGGAGAGTTGACAAAACCAGAAGTTCGTGAAATAGCAAAAGAAGCCGATTTAATTACTGCCGATAAAAAAGATAGCCAAGGATTATGTTTTATAGGTAAAGTAAGACTTCCTGATTTCTTACAGCAAAAATTACAGCCTAAAGAAGGAGAAATAATTCAAATTCCAACAGATTTTGAACAGTACAATCGTACAATTCCTCAATTTGAAAATAAAGAAGCTGAATTAGCTTATTTTTCTACAAAGTTTTCTTACAACAAAGAAGACGGAAAAGTAGTAGGTAAGCATCAAGGAGCGCATTATTTTACAAAAGGACAACGTAAAGGCTTAGCGGTTGGTGGTACCAAAGAACCACTATTTGTTATCGAAACAGATGTTGATACCAACATCATTTACACAGGAGAAGGAAAGGATCATCAAGGTTTGTATCGTAATGTCTTGTTTGTTTCTAATGAAGAATTGCATTGGGTACGTGAAGATTTAGCATTACAAACTGGTGAAACGATGGAAGTAGAGGCACGTATTCGTTATCGTCAACCTTTGGAAAAAGCAACGTTACATAAAGTAGAAAACGGATTGTATGTTGAGTTCGAAAATCCTCAATCAGCGATTCAAGAAGGACAATTTGTAGCTTGGTATACAAATGAAGAATTATTAGGGTCGGGAGTGATCTCGTAGAAAAAAAAAATATAAATTATGAAAAAAATATTGCTATTATTTGTAGTATTCATTTGTGCTAATGGATACTCTCAAAAAGATTCTATTGTTAATTATTTAGATAAAAAAGGTAATATAATCAAGAATAAGGACAAAGCAATGTCTTTTGAAATTATTACTAAAACACCTGATTCTCTTTGGTTAGTTAGGAAGTATAGACGTAGTGGAAAGCTTTATAGCTATACACATTACCTAACTGATGAAAGAAAAACTAAAATAGGGGAATCAGTGGTGTTTAATAAATATGGTAAAATATCAGCTTTGTATTTTTATAATAAAGAAGGAAAAAGGCATGGAAAAATGCAAACTTGGTTTGACAATGGGAATAAGAACACTGAAGGAGTTTATTTAAATGGAAAGAGAGAAGGAGTTTGGAAGATTTATCACTATAATGGTGAGTTAGCAGGAAAAGGAATCGTAAAAAATGATTCAATACTCAAAACAACTTATTATAATGAAAAGGGAGAAAAACTTGATAATGTCGATAAGATAATAAAAGAAAAAAAACCAGTGTTTAAAGGAGGGGACAAAAAATATTACAAATTACTTAAACAGTTAACAAGTAAGATAAGTTATAAAGTTAAAGGTCAGATAATTGTAGAGTATGTGATTGATATAGAAGGAAATATAAAGGACATTACTATCGATGAAAAGATTCCTGAAAAACTAGAAAAAGAGATTACTCATTTTTTTGAAAATTTAGAAGGCTGGGAGCCTGCGATACATTTGAATAGAAAGATACCTTTTAATTATATTCAACCGTTAAACTTTAGAGGATAAGATGCAAAATAAAATTACTAAATTATTTAATATACAGTATCCAATCGTTCAAGGTGGAATGATTTGGGTTTCAGGATGGAGACTAGCTTCAGCAGTATCTAATGCAGGCGGATTAGGATTAATCGGAGCAGGTTCTATGTATCCTGATGTGTTACGAGAACATATTCAAAAATGTAAAAAAGCAACCGATAAACCTTTCGGAGTAAACGTACCAATGTTATATCCTGATATTGAAAAAATCATGGATATTATTGTTGAAGAAGGAGTGAAGATTGTATTTACTTCTGCTGGAAATCCGAAAACTTGGACATCTTTTTTAAAGGAAAAAGGAATTACTGTATTGCATGTAGTAAGTTCTGTGAAATTTGCTTTAAAAGCGGAAGCCGCTGGAGTTGACGCCGTAGTTTGTGAAGGTTTTGAAGCAGGAGGTCATAACGGACGAGAAGAAACCACTACGTTTACGTTAATTCCGATGGTAAAAGAACAAGTGAAAATTCCAGTAATAGCGGCAGGAGGAATCGGATCGGGTAGAGGCATGTTAGCGGCGATGGTACTTGGTGCTGATGGAGTACAAATAGGAAGTCGTTTTGCTGCAACTGTAGAATCGTCAGCACATGAAAACTTCAAGAAGACAATTGTAGATGTAAAAGATGGAGACACGCATTTAACATTGAAAGAATTAGCACCTGTTCGTTTGGTGAAAAATAAATTTTATCAAGAAGTGCAAGAATTATATCAACAAAATCCAACGATAGAAGATTTAAAAGAGTTGTTAGGACGTGCTCGTGCTAAACGAGGAATGTTTGAAGGAAATTTAGATGATGGTGAGCTAGAAATTGGTCAAGTAGCAGGATTGATTCACGAAATTAAACCTGCGAAAGAAGTGTTGGAAGCTATAATTGCTGAATATAAGCAAGTAAAAAAAGAGCAATTGTTTTAGTCACAGGGCGATTGCCAAAAAAATAAGAAATTCGTCATTCCGAACGAGGTACGAGGAGGAATCTTAAAGTTGATATTCTTAAGATTTCTCTCTTCGTTCGAAATGACAACTTTTTATGAATTACTTTTAGCCTTTATAAAATCAGAGATTAAGTAGCTGATATATTTTCCAACTTGCCCGTTAGCAATTTCATCTTTAACTACTGCAGGAGCACCTTCACAAATATGCAAATATGAGGCATTTTGTAGTTTTCCAAAATAATGTGCAAATCTACGTGCTTGTTGTGGGGTAAATCCGCTAGGTGTCATAGCACTACTTGGGAAGTGTTGCACACAATCCAAATCAATCTCAATTCCGAAAGGAGCATTTTCTATAAAACTTTCAGCGCGTTGTAATTCACCTTCAAAAGAAGTAGACTGATACACTTCTAATTCTTCAAAAGTATTGTATTCTAGGTTTAAACTGTCATGAATCATCTCAAAAATATACTGAGGTGTATAGTTTTCATGCAATCCAAACATAAAGTAATGGTTGATAAAACCTTCTTGTAAAGCATACGAAAACCCATTACCACTATGACGTTCCTCCAAACGACGTAAATCGGTATGTGCATCTAAGTTAATTACATTAACAGGTTGATTTTTTCCTTCAGAAAGTCCTTTAATATTTCCGTAAGCATTGTTATGTCCGCCACCAATAATGATTGGAGTTTTACCACTTTCAACAATTGTTTTGATAAGGTTTGAAAGTTCTTTATCAATAGCTTTTACTAATAAATCACCTTTTTCTCTATCAGAAACATCAAAATCATATACATCGTCTAAACAGTCTAAATATCCTAAAACAAGAATATCATTTCCGTCGATAAATTGATTTTGTTGGGTGTTTAAAAAAGACTTTAGCGCTGGAATAAAAGCGGTGTGTGCGCCACCATTTCCACCGTTCATGCGTACGCCAATATCTTCAGGAACACCTAAAATGACAAAAGAAGCATCTGAATTTTCAAGTGCTGATTGCAATTCTTTTTTAGGATTGATAACAGCAACACATTCTCCTAATTTTGTTTCTCCTTCACGCGGTGTTACAAACTCTTGTATGTCTTTTTCGTTAAATATTGTTAGCATATTAAACCTCCTTTCCGTTGATGAACACTGAATCAATTAAATTACTTCCGAAGGAATACGGTAAAAACCCATACGAAGGAATTTCTTTCGTTAGGATTAAATTCGCCTTTTTTCCTTTGGTAATACTTCCAACCTCATCAGATAAGTTCATTGCATAGGCTCCGTTAATGGTTGCTGCATTAATCGCTTCTTCTGGGGTCATTTTCATTTTAATACACGCTGTTGCTACCACAAAATTCATATTTCCTGATGGGGTAGATCCTGGGTTGTAATCGGTAGCTAAAGCAAGAGGTAATCCTGCTTTGATAATATCACGAGCAGGTGTGTATGGAATGCTTAGAAAGTACGAACACGAAGGCAATGCTACAGGCATAGTTTGTGTTCCTTTCAATGCTTCAATATCTTCAGGATTCATTACTTCTAAATGATCAACAGATAATGCGTTGTGTTTTATACTTACCTGAACTCCACCAATGGTAGTAAACTGATTTACGTGTACCTTTGGCGTTAATCCGTATTGTTGCGCAGCGGTTAAAATTCTATCAGTATCTTCTACCGAAAAATATCCAGTTTCACAAAAAGCATCAACAAAATCAGCTAAATTTTCTTCGGCAACTTTAGGTAGCATTTCCTCAATAATTAAATTGATGTATCCTTCTTTGTTGTTTTTATATTCGGTAGGGAAAGCATGTGCTCCTAAAAAAGTAGCTTTGATAGGAATATTGTAGTTTTCGCGTAGTTTTTTAATAACACGTAACATTTTTAACTCAGCATCAACAGTTAAACCATACCCTGATTTTATTTCAACCGCTCCCGTACCTAAAGCAATCACTTCCTCTAATCGTTTTGCCGATTGCTGGTATAGTTCTTCTTCTGAAGTTTCTTGTAATTTCTTGGCAGAATTTACAATACCACCACCACGATTGGCTATTTCTTCATAACTCAATCCGTTAATTCTATCCACAAATTCTTGTTCACGATTGCCTGCATATACAATGTGTGTATGCGAATCGCACCAAGTAGGTAACATCATTTTACCAGTACAGTCTATAGTTTTATCAGCAGAAGTAGGGGCTTTTTTCATGCTACCATAATCGATAATAACATCGTTTTTAACCAATAAAAAAGCGTTTTTTATGGTAGGTAAAATGTTCATCGCAGCTCCTGATACTTTTTTGGTATCTGTTTCTCTGATTTGGATTAATTCTTTGATGTTTATGAATAAAGTTGTCATGTTAAATACTTAAATTTGTTAGACAAACTTACGGTAAAAACTACAATTTATGGTACATTTTTTAGGAGTGATTTGTGTTTTAATTCTCTTTTTTATCTCGTTAAAACTTGTATTTTACTGGTTTTCAGTTTGATAATTTTGTAACTTAGTGTAGCTTTATTGAAATTCAATAGTTATGCATTATCATGACGGACATTTTTGGGGTATGCACTTTGCTTGGTGGATTGTTTGGGTAGTAATAGGAATATTCTTTTTCTTGTTTTACAGTTCTTCATTTCAAGTAACAAAGAAAGAGACACCATTAGAGATTCTAAAAAGACGTTTTGCAGAAGGCGAAATTACGAAGAAGCTAAAAAAGTACTTACTTAAAAAAAGTAGTTAAAAAAATCCCCTTGTAAAAAATACAAAGGGAATTTACTTTTTAATATTCTATTTTATCTTCTTTCTCAGACCATTTCTGAAAAGGTTCTAAGGCTATATTACGTCCAATTTGTTCAAACGGAATGCTTCTTTTTTCGTATGGTAACGGAATTTCTTTGTAAATAAACTCATCATCAAAACCTATATTAGCAGCATCTTGCTGGTTGCTTCCGTAAAAAACTTTATCAGGACGTGCCCAATAAATAGCGCCTAAACACATAGGACAAGGTTCGCAAGAGGTATATACAATACATCCATCTAATTGAAAAGAACCTATATTTTTACAAGCATCACGAATGGCTGTTACTTCTGCGTGTGCAGTTGGGTCGTTGGTAGAAGTAACCTTATTGTTTCCTCTTCCGATGATTTTTCCATCTTTAACAACAATACAACCAAAAGGTCCTCCTTCGTTGTTCTGCATTCCTTTTAAAGCAGCTTTTACTGCTTCGCTCATATATTCTTCGTGTGTATTCATATTTTTTAATTTTATTCTCGATACTAATTTTACTCATAAAAATGAGTAAAATTCACTCGAATTGACAAATTTTTATCAAATTACTAACAGATTTTATTAGCTAAAAAAAGCCACAATTAAGTGGCTTTTATGGTTTTATAACAAAAATACGTTTTTACTTTAAGCTTCCAATCATATCTTCTGGTTTAACCCATTCGTCATATTGTTCTGGAGTTACATACCCTAAACGTACCGCTTCTTCTTTTAAAGTAGTTCCGTTAGCATGTGCTGTATTTGCAATTTCTGCAGCTTTGTAATATCCAATTTTAGTATTTAATGCCGTAACTAACATTAATGAGTTGTTTAATAACTCAGTAATTCTTGTTTGGTTTGGTTCAATACCAGCAGCACAGTTTACATCAAACGACACACAAGCATCTCCAATTAATTGAGCTGATTGTAATACGTTAGCAGCCATCATAGGTTTGAACACGTTTAACTCGTAGTGACCTTGAGTACCACCAACGGTTACAGCAACGTCGTTACCCATAACTTGTGCACAAACCATAGTCATAGCTTCTGCTTGTGTAGGGTTTACTTTTCCTGGCATGATAGAAGATCCTGGTTCGTTAGCAGGAATGATGATTTCTCCAATTCCAGAACGTGGTCCAGACGCCATTAAACGAATATCGTTGGCTATTTTATTTAAAGAAACTGCTAATTGTTTTAAAGCTCCATGTGTTTCAACTAAAGCATCGTGCGCTGCTAAGGCTTCAAATTTATTTTCAGCAGTTACAAATGGTAATCCTGTAAACTCAGCAATATATTTAGCAACTAACACATCGTAACCAGCAGGAGTGTTTAATCCAGTTCCTACCGCAGTTCCTCCTAAAGCTAATTGAGCTAAATGCGCTAAGGTGTTTTTTAAAGCGTTTAATCCGAAGTTTAATTGCGCTACATACCCAGAAAACTCTTGTCCTAAGGTTAGGGGAGTAGCATCCATTAAGTGCGTACGTCCAATTTTTACAACATCTTTAAAAGCTTCTGCTTTTGCTTGTAAGGTATCACGTAATTGCTCAACACCCGGAATGGTTACTTCTACAACTTTTTTGTAAGCAGCAATGTGCATACCTGTTGGGAAGGTATCGTTAGATGATTGCGATTTGTTTACGTCATCGTTCGGTTGGATAGTTTTTTCACCTTCACCAATTACTTTTCCAGCAATTTCATGCGCACGGTTTGCTATAACTTCGTTAACGTTCATGTTACTTTGTGTACCAGAACCTGTTTGCCAAATTACTAAAGGGAATTGATCATCGTGCTTTCCTTCTAAAATTTCATCACATACTTGTGCAATTAAATCACGTTTTTCAGCAGCTAACACCCCTAACTCTGCGTTAGTGTAAGCAGCAGCTTTTTTTAAGTATGCAAATCCGTATACTACTTCTAAAGGCATAGAGGCAGCAGGACCAATTTTAAAATTGTTACGAGAACGCTCAGTTTGTGCTCCCCAATATTTATCAGCAGGTACTTCTACCTGTCCCATAGTGTCTTTCTCAATTCTATATTTTGTCATTATGAAATGATTTAAAATGCTAAAAATTAATGATGTCCAAAATTACAAATTCTTATAGTTTTTACGAGTGATTTTTATTAGATTTTATTGGAAGAAAAGAAAAATAGTTATAATTTTGTGGCATAACAATTATTAACAAGAAACAAATGTTAGATTTTTCAGAATTCTCAGGATTAGTATTATTCATGTTTATTTTTACAGCTGGATTTTGGCTGTTAATTTTCTTATTAACATTTGTAGTTCCTTACTGGATTGGTGGAACTATCTGGGAAAACATGAAGTTAAAAAGAGAAGCTAAAAGAGCTGCCGAAGAAGGTAAGTAATCTTTAGATACAATAAATACAATATTTAGACCACGTCTTTTAGCGTGGTTTTTTTGTGACTATATTTAACTAGAAATAAGTTTTTCAACCTAAGTTTCTGCAATAAAAAAGAGAGCTGAACAATCAGCTCTCTTTTTTATTATATTTGAATGAAGTATTAAAACCCTTCACCACCACCATCGAAATCTCCGTTTCGTTCAGGACGTTCACGTTTTTTCTTTTGGTTGAAACGATACGTGAAGCTTAAAGATATTTGGCGTTCTCTCCACTGGAAAGCTCCATCGTTAATTGTTTTAAGTATTCCATCTTCATCATATAAATAAGTAGTGCTTTCACGTTTACGAGAATTAAATAAATCGCTAACGTTTAATACTAACGAAGCTTTTTCGTTAAACAAATCTTTACTAAAAGCAAGGTTGGCCATAAACATACCTTCTCTATCATCTTGAGCAGATGATTGTGGGGCACGATACATTAATCGTGTTTGCCATTCGATTTTAGCAGGTAAGGTAATTCTTGAGTTGAAACGAGCAAACCAACTACTATTATTAACTTCTTTTAAAGGTGTTGTTATTTGTGAACCATTAGGGGCTGTGTACACATAAGTAAAAGCGTCTGTATTGAATTTAAAATAATTAAATGTTGCTGATAAACGAGCCCATTTAACAGGGTTGTAATTTGTAGTAAATTCGAAACCATAACGATTTTCGTCATTTAAATTTACGGGTTGTCTTACTGTTACATCCGTTAAAACACCGTTAACATTTCTTTCTTCTAATATAGATACTCGTTGAATAATATCTGTTGAATGTTGATAGTATAATGAAGCTCCTAAGTTTAATTTGCTAATTCGCGCATTATATCCAAGATCAAAAGAGTTTGTAAAAGTAGGATCAAGGTCAGGGTTTCCTTTAAAAACGTTGGTAGCAGAACTACGGCTTTCAAATGGATTTAAGAACCAATGACGAGGTCTTTGTAGTCTTCTGCTATATCCAAGAGCGATGTTGTCACTTTCGTTAATTTCGTATCCTAAGTTTACGGTTGGGAATAATTCAGTATATTTTTTCTCTTTGAATTCATCAATAGTGAATACAGTTAAGTCAATATCAGTAACTTCAGCTCTTAAACCTAATAAATATGAAAATTTATTGATTTTACTTCCGTATTGTGAATAAAAAGCATAAATG
>NZ_JAPEHZ010000049.1 GCF_028823685.1 Tenacibaculum sp. L6
CAAGAGATTTAAATCTCTTGGCTTTATAATAATTAAAAATAATTATTGAGAACGTCTTTTTAAAAGACTTTGGTTTTTTCTAGTTTAACATAGAAGCTCTTGCACCACCTGAAGCAAATAAAGCTCTCATTCTGTTACGCTGGCCATCAGTGAACATGTACATACAAGCATCATTTGTATAATCCATATAGTTCATAGTCATATCAGCAGATTTACAGCTAACATCTGGATACGTTGGACATCCGTAGTTTGAGGCATCAGAAGATGGAGTATCAGCTACGAAATCGTCTTGACGACATCTTCCATCTCCCCAAATGTGACGTAAATTTAAGTAATGACCAACTTCATGGGTTGCAGTTCTACCCATATTATATGGAGCAGAAGACCCTCCTGGTAAAGTTCCTGCTAATAACACTACTCCATCAGTAGCAGAGCTACCTCCTGGGAATTGAGCATATCCTAAAATTCCTCCACCTATTTCACACACCCAAATGTTTAAGTGAGTTGAAGGAGTAATTGGAGGATAAGCAGCTTTTACAGCATCGTTTGTTCCCCAAGAAGACTTAGGGTCGTCATGCCTAAAAGTACCTGCTAATGTAAATTGGATTCCTGTATTTGTTGCATCGTTAATAAAATCAGTAGCTCCTGAAGGAAGTTGGTTTGTGTTTGTACTACTAAAATCATCATTCAACACATTCATTTGTGCTTGAATTTGAGCGTTTGTAACACTACTTGCGTTTGGTAAAACAACGTGTACATACACAGGAATATTGATAGTACCTAATCCGTCTTCGATTGGTAAAACATCTACATCACCGCTTCCAGAACCACCTCCTGGTTTACCCTTAGCTGTTGTTAACTTTCTTGTAGCATACTCAATATCATACATTTTCTTGTATAATCCTGGGTTTTCTTTCACTTGCCTGTTTAAAACTCGCATTGAATGACATTGCTCGGTTCCTCCTTTGTGAGAAACTTCATCAGTTACTACATAGAAATCGCTCATGTCGATTGCTTCTTGTTCTAACGGAGCTTCGTCTTTAGAGGTTTCTTGACAACCTACTAAAACAGATGCAGCTACAGCCAGTGTTAAAAAAATTCTTTTCATGTTGTGAAAAATTAAAAAATTAGTTAAACAAAATGCCCTTAAGGCAATAAACTTGTTAAAAAACTCAAAGGAGAAGGTATCCTCAATCAAATTGTTAAATACCTATCACTTTGATAATTATTTGAAGGGGTTTTTAACGATATGCAATATATAATTTTTTTTCAATGCTAAAAAAAAGTTAAAAAAAAGTTAATTTCTTAGGTTTAATCACTTGGGACCCTCCATTTCTTAACAATATATAAATGTTAAAATTTAACAAAAACAATAAAAAAAACGTCAATTTTAAACAAATTCAATCATCAATAAGATAATTTTCAAGCTTTTAATATATGTTTTCAATAACACAAACACACAAATTTAAAATCATCTAAAAAACATATATTTACATTTAGTTTAAAAAAATAATTATGGAAAACTCATTTGAGCCAAAAGTGCTTGTAGCACAAGTTTCAGAAGCTGATAAGATAGCTTTTTACAAAAAAACATACACACACATTGCTGGTGGTGTATTGTTATTCGTTTTGTTTGAATATTTATTCTTGCAAAGTGCTACTATAGTAGAATTCGCCTTATCAATGACCCAAGGTTACAAGTGGTTATTGTTACTTGGTGGTTTTATGTTGGTAACCAGTTACGCTGAAAGTACCGCTTTAAAAACTTCGGATAAAAACTTGCAGTACCTAGCTTATTCAGGATATGTTTTTGCGCAAGCTTTTATTTTTATCCCTCTAATTTATATTGCCATTTCGTATACGAACAACTTTGATATTATAAAACAGGCAGGAATTGTAACACTTGCATTATTTGTTGGAATTTCTTCCATCGTATTTATTACTAAAAAAGATTTTTCTTTTATCAGAGCTGGATTATCAGTTGGGTTTTTTATCGCTATCGGATTAATTATTGCTGGAACCTTATTTGGATTTAACTTAGGATTATGGTTTTCAGTTGGAATGTGTGTATTGGCAGCTGGATCTATTTTATATCAAACTTCTAACTTAGTTCATAAATTTTCTACAGACGATTACATTCCTGCAGCATTAGGTTTATTTGCTTCGTTAATGCTATTATTCTGGTATGTATTACAGATATTTATGTCGAGAGACTAAAAATCAAAATATAATTACAAACAAAAAAAGCCTCCAATGGAGGCTTTTTTTAAATTATTATAATCTTTTAGCTTAACATCATCTGCGCTTTCTTAACCGCATTTACTAACACATCTACTTCCTCTTTAGTGTTGTAAAAAGCAAACGATGCTCTTACAGTACCAGGAATACAGTAAAATTCCATGATAGGCTGTGCACAATGGTGTCCTGTACGAACTGCTACACCCAATTTATCTAAAATTGCTCCAACATCATACGGATGAATTCCTTCTAAATTAAAAGAGATCACCGATGTTTTGTTCGTTGTTCCGTAGATTTTTAATCCGTCTATTCTTTCTAACTCTTGGGTTGCGTATGCTAACAATTCATTTTCTTGTTGTTGAATATTATCAAAACCAATCGAATTCATATAATCAATAGCTACTCCAAAAGCAATTCCCCCACAAATATTAGGAGTTCCTGCTTCAAACTTATGTGGTAGACCTGCATACGTAGTCTTTTCAAAAGTTACGGTTTCAATCATTTCTCCACCTCCTTGATATGGTGGTAATAATTGTAATAATTCTTCCTTTCCATACAACATCCCAACACCTGTTGGTCCACACATTTTATGTGCTGAAGCTACGTAAAAGTCAGCATCTAATGCTTGTACATCTGGTTTTATATGCGGAACAGCTTGAGCACCATCAATCAATACATACGCGCCAAACTTATGCGCTGCATGAATAATTTCTTTAATTGGATTGATAGTTCCCAATGCATTCGAAACATGATTACAAAAAACTAATTTAGTTTTTGGGTTTAACAATTCATGATATAAATCCATTCGTAACGAACCATCTTCATTCATTGGTATTACCTTTAAAATAGCTCCTGTTTTCTCACATAACATTTGCCAAGGCACAATATTAGAATGATGCTCTAAAGCCGAAACTAGTACCTCATCACCTTCTTGTAAAATCGCCGAAAAACCAGACGCTACAATGTTAATTCCGTGAGTGGTTCCTGAAGTTAGTATGATTTCATATGAATGCTTTGCATTAAAGTGTTTTTGAACTTTAATTCTTGCTTCTTCATATTTATCAGTTGCTTCTTGACTTAATGTATGTACTCCCCTGTGGATATTGGCATTATAATTAGAATAATAATCAACAATAGCGTCAATTACCACCTGTGGAGTTTGTGAAGTTGCTCCGTTATCTAAATACACTAATTTTTTTCCGTGTACTTCTCTATTTAAAATAGGAAAATCAGCTCGAATTTTATCTATACTAAACATGTAAAATATCAAATTTAGCACAAAGGTAGGGCTTGCTTTTCAAATACAATCATCAAACAATTAAATTCTTACATTTGCTTAAAACCACGTTTTATGAAAAGTTTTAAAAGAATCCTTTTACTCATTGTAATAGCCTTGGGTATCGCTATTTATTACAACTATCCGAAGCTAAATATCCTTGCTGGATACTCTGCCAAAAACACTGCTTCATCGATTTTTCTTGCTGGAAGAAGTTTAGAATTCACCGATGCTAACGATAATAACTTTTCTCCTATCAATGTAACTTCTGACGAAATTAATATTGAAGAAAAATCAGCAACAGGTTCAGTATACGGGCTACTAAAAAGAAAAGCTGTTTACAGAGAAGGACTAGGAGCTGTTTTGATTACAAATGATTTTGACATTACAAAACCGCAACCTACACCAAAACGCTCAACACCTGATAACAACACTCCATTTCCTTACGGAAACGCCGATCATAAAGACACAATTTTCTCTAATATTGACTATAAAAAACTTAACGAAACTATTGATACTATTTTTAATGATAGAAATCAAACTCGTTCGGTTATTGTAGTATACAAAGACAAAATTATTGCTGAAAAATACGATACTGGTTTTACCAAAGAATCGAAGCAATTAGGTTGGTCTATGACCAAAAGTATTACAGGTACTTTGTTCGGTATTTTAAAATGTAAAGGGAAAATTGATATTCAACAAAGCGATTTATTTCCAGAATGGGAAAGTGACGACCGTAAAGACATTACCATTCACAATTTATTACAAATGAATTCTGGCCTAGAATGGGAAGAAGATTACAATACCATTTCTGATGTTACAAAAATGTTGTTTTTAGAAAAAGACATGACTAAAGTTCAAATTAACAAACCTTTAGTAGGTAAACCCAACGAAACTTGGAATTATTCTTCTGGAACTTCAAATTTACTCTCTGGTATTTTACGAACAAAATTCAACACACAACAAGAATATCTTGATTTTTGGTATAGTGCTTTAATTGATAAAATTGGCATGAATTCTATGATAGTTGAAACCGATATGAGTAATCATTATGTAGGTTCATCTTATGCTTGGGCTACCACAAGAGACTGGGCTAAGTTTGGATTATTATACCTACACAACGGTGAGTGGAACGGTGAGCACCTTTTTGATGAAGATTGGGTTGATTATGCTACAAACCCTACACCAACCTCTGATGGTTCTTACGGAGCACAAATTTGGTTAAACGCTGGCGGAAAATTTCCTGATGCTCCTAAAAATATGTATTCTTTTAACGGCTATAAAGGTCAAAATGTATTTATTTTGCCTGATCAAGATTTGGTGGTAGTTCGTACCGGACTTACCAAAAATGCAGATGTAAACTCCTTGTTAAAAGGAATTGTAAATTCTATTAAACATTAAAACATGAACCCTATTTATTATGTGCTTTCTATAAACGGAGTGCTTTTTTTATTCAGTATTATTTTTCACTTTTTTCCACCAAAAAAAATCAACGCGATTTACGGTTATCGCACTAATAAAACCATGAAGAATGACACTGTTTGGCAATTTGCTAATACATTTTTTACCAAAGAGTTTATGAAATATTCAGCAATTTCGTTAGTTGCAGCTTTAGTTTTAGCTTACTTATCGAAAGAATTAACATGGCAGCCAATGGCAATTATGTTATTGTCTTTAGCTGTATCAGTAATAAAAACAGAACAAGAGATTAACAAGAATTTTGACGAAGACGGAAATAAAAAATAAAACTAAATTCTACTATAAACTAAAAGACCTTGATGTTAAGCTTAACATCAAGGTCTTTTTACTTATGAACTTTTTAATAACCTCCTATTTATACTCTTCTTTTAAAAGAGTAATATCATCGATTATTTTTTGCATGTTTTCCTTTTTTGTTCCGTCATACGAACCTCTAATACGCCCTTCTTTATCTATTAAAACAAAGTTTTCGGTATGAACCCAATCACTCTCTCCTCCATCACCTTCATCTAACACAGCAAAATAATGCTTACGTGCTAAGTTGTAAATATGCTTTTTTTCACCTGTAGTTACATTCCATTTTCCATCAATCACACCTTTTTCATCGGCATACTTTCGTAATTGTGGTACACTATCCATAACTGGAGTTACAGAATGCGATAAAAACATAATATCATCATCATTTTTGTAATGCTCTTGCAATTCACTCATGTTATATGCCATCGCAATACATATGGTTTGACAACGGGTAAAAAAGAAATCAGCTATGTATATTTTATCTTTATAATCGGCATTGGTAATTGTATCACCATTTTGGTTAATCAAAGTAAATTCTCCTACTTTATGATTCTTCGTTCTATTTCTTACAGAAGCATCAACTAATTTTGGATTGATGTCTGCCGGATTGTAAATAGGTAATTTAGTATCAACTTTTACTAAATGATAAAATACAGGAACAACAATTGCACTAAAAACAAGTATAAAAATTAGGGTGCTTTTTGATTTTTTGAAGAATTTAATATCCACAGTACTAAAATTTTCTACAAAAATACGACTAAAAACACGGGCTTTAATGCAGCAACCGTAAAAAGTTTGTTAAAACAAAAGCGCAAGTCTATTACAAACTTTTAGAACTGTACTGAAAAACGTACATTTGTCAGATTTAAAATTTAGACAACACCTTTTATGGAAATATTAATAAAAGCATCTCAATTTATTTTAAGCTTATCGCTCTTAATTGTTTTACACGAATTAGGGCACTTTATTCCAGCTAAATTATTTAAAACCCGTGTAGAAAAATTCTATTTATTTTTCGATTACAAATTCTCTTTATTTAAAAAGAAAATCGGTGATACAGTATATGGTATTGGTTGGATTCCGTTAGGAGGTTATGTAAAAATTGCTGGTATGATCGACGAAAGTATGGATACCGAGCAAATGAAACAACCTGCACAACCTTGGGAGTTTCGTTCTAAACCAGCATGGCAACGTTTAATTATTATGTTAGGCGGGGTTTTTGTAAACTTCGTTTTAGGTATTTTAATATACATCTGTTTGATGTGGGCTTATGGTGAGAAATACTTGCCAAACGAAAGCTTAAAAGATGGTGTTTGGGTTCAAGATCAATTAGGAAAAGACTTAGGTTTAGAAACAGGAGATAAAATTTTAACTATTGACGGTCAAAAAATTGAAAAATTTAGAGAGCTTCCCTTAGAATTTATCAACGGGCATAATTATACTATAGAAAGAAATGGAACCGTTCTAGAAAAAGAAATTCCTACCGATTTTATTTCTAAATTAGTTGATAGAAGTAAAGATGCTGGTGCTTTTCTAAGCTACAGAACACCTTTTGTAATAGGACAAGTTCCTGAAGATTCTCCAAATAACAAAAGTGGATTAAAAAAGACAGATATTATAACTTCTATTAATGGAACACCAATAACCTATTTTGATCAAGCTCAAGTTGAACTAGATAAAAATAAAGGTCAAGATGTAACTATTACCGTTAAAAGAGATAACCAAAATGTGAGCCTTCCTGTAAAAGTTACTGAAGAAGGAAAATTAGGTGTTGTTATTGCTATTTTATCTTTACCAGATTTAGAAAAGTTAGGATATTACACCTTAGCTGAAAGAAGTTATTCTTTTGGAGAAGCTATTCCTGCAGGAACAAACAAAGCTTGGACAACCCTAACTAACTATATTAAGCAAATGAAAAAGATTTTAAATCCGAGTACAGGTGCTTACAAAGGTTTAGGAGGATTTATTTCTATCGGAAGTATATTTCCTTCTGAATTTAGCTGGGAAACATTCTGGAACATTACAGCGTTCTTATCAATCATGTTAGGTTTTATGAATTTATTACCAATTCCTGCGTTAGATGGTGGTCACGTTGTATTTACTTTATGGGAAATGATTACTGGCAAAAAACCAGGTGATAAGTTTTTAGAATATGCTCAAATCACAGGATTTATCTTATTAATAGCACTACTACTATTTGCTAACGGAAATGATATTTTCAGGTTATTCAAATAACCTTTGAAACTACATAATAAAAAAGCATCGTACTAAGTACGATGCTTTTTTTATTGATCTATATTTTCTGTAATAATTACTTATTCATGTTCTCTGCTGCGCGACGTTCTAACTCTGCTTGAAACTCTTCCATTACAGGTTTTACCGTACTTTCTGGTATATCTGCTACTTTAATATACATTAATCCATCAATTGCATTATTAAACTTCGGATCTACATTAAAAGCTACTAATCGTGCATTTTGTTTTACGTACTTCTTAATTAACACAGGAATACGTAATTCTCCTGGTTCTAGCTCATCAATAAGTTTATCAAACTTTTGCATATCTGCCTCTGTAGCATCAAAAACAAAATCTTTATCGGCATCTTTCAGCTTCACCTTAAACTCTTTCTTCGGATGAATGTATTGCGCCACATATGGGTCGTAATAATGCGACTTCATAAACTCAATCATCAACGATTTAGAAAACTCAGAAAATTGGTTACTAATACTTACTCCTCCCATTAAATATTTATGTTCTGGATATCGTAACGTAACATGTACTATACCTTTCCACAACAAGAATAGCGGCATTGGCTTTTGTTGATATTCTTTAATGATAAAAGCACGTCCCATTTCAATGGTTTTTTCCATCATTGGGTATAACTCAGGTTCAATTCTAAACAACGTGTGAATGTAAAAACCATTTACACCATGCTTTTTAAAGATATCTTTTCCTAAGCCCATTCTATAAGCTCCAACCAACTTCTTTTGGTCATTATCCCATAAAAATAAATGGTGATAATACTTATCAAATCTGTCTAAATCTATCGGCTTGTTGGTTCCTTCTCCAACCTCTCTAAAGGTAATTTCGCGCAAACGACCTACTTCATGTAAAATATTAGGAATCTCTTTTGCGGTTGCAAAAAACACCTCATAATTTTTACTTTCTAATAACCTACTTCCCTTCTCACGTAAAGCATCTACTTCTTTTTCAAATAACTCTGGTGATTTTTGAGAAGTAATATTTTTGGCTTTCTTCGGAATTTTAAGGTTTTGTGTTGATAAAATCTTTTGAGAAGCTTTCTCATACGGATTTGCCAACATATACGTTTTTCTACGTAAAAACTGGTAAAATTCTGGGATTTCAGGATAAGCATCTTGATCTTTTACTGAAATTGGTTTTCCAATCCTTACTTTTATAACCCTATTTTTTTGAGATAATAATTCCGATGGAAGTTTTGCTGTTCTTAAGGTATCACTAATTTTAGATAGCGTATAAAACAACTGACTGTTTTTAGCGTGAAAATAAATAGGAATTACTGGTACCTTCGCTTTTTTTATCAAACGAACAGCTCCTTGCTCCCACTCTTTATCAACCATTAACTTTCCATCACGATAGGTAGATACTTCTCCTGCTGGAAAAAGTCCTAATGGCTTTCCTTCTCTTAAATGTAATAAGGCATTTTTAATTCCTGATACACTCGATTTTGCATCCTTATGATTTTCAAAAGGATTTACGGGCATTACATAAGGCTTTAAAGGCTCTATTCTGTGTAATAAAAAGTTAGCGATTATCTTATAATCTGTTCTATGTTCTAATAAAAGCTTTAATAATAAGATACCATCAATCCCTCCTAACGGATGATTAGAAATGGTAATAAACGGTCCTTCTTTAGGAATACGTTTTAAATCTTCTTCAGGAATTTCAAACTCTATCTGAAACTCATCAAGCAAACCATTTAAAAAAGATAAATCCTTTTTATGCTTGTGCTTGTTATAAACTTCATTAGCTTTTGAAATTCGTAGAACTTTCATCAGCAACCATCCTGAAAACGTTCCGAAAACCCCGAACTTATCAGCTCCTATTGCTTTTGCAACTTCTTTAGGTGTTACTAATCCCATACACAGTTATCAATTGACATAACTGCAAATATAAATCATTTTTTGCTAGCTTTAAACGTTTTCTTGAATCACTAATTGCGCCGTTTCAGTATTAATCTGACGAATGATTGATTTTCCTCGCTTTCTAATAGTTTCTATGGCTTCATCATCAAAATGACGAATGGTAAATAACGTAGTATCTTCATAAGCTTTAATCTTATACGCTCCTTTTAAATCATTATAAAAGTCTTTAAAATGATTGTACTTATCTTCGATACAAACAGAAAAACTAATAGCAGAATTTTGAATTAAGTTTACCTTTAATTTGTATTCGTGTAATTTTTTAAAAACATCACTAATATTATCTTCCACCATAAAAGAAAAATCTTTTGCAGAGATTGCTACTAAAATTTGATTTTTCTTTACAATGTAACACGGTATTTCTGGAGTTATTTTCTTTCCTCTACCAACACAAGTTCCCGATTTTGTAACGTCTTCAAATGAGCGTACATATAATGGAATGTTCTTTTGTTCTAAAGGTTGAATCGTTTTTGGATGAATTACCGAGGCTCCATAAAATGCCATTTCTATCGCTTCGGTATATGAAATTTCTTCTAACAAAGCTGTTTCTGAAAACACTCTAGGATCAGCATTCAACACCCCTTCAACATCTTTCCAAATAGTAACACTATCGGCATCTAAACAATATGCAAAAATACCTGCGGTATAATCAGAACCTTCTCTACCCAACGTTGTAGTTTGTTCTCCAAAACCTCCTAAAAAACCTTGAGTAATATTTAATTGAGAAACATCAACTTTATCGTGAATTTGTTGTTGAGTTTGTTCCCAATCAATCTTTGCATCTCGATAATTACCATCGGTTTTAATCAATTCTCTTACATCTAACCATTGATTGTTAACTCCTATTTCAGACAAATATGCACTTACAATAGTTGTGGATAACAATTCACCAAAACCAACTATTTGATCATAAACAAAATTGTAATCTTTTGAAGTGTTTCTCGCCATAAATCCGCTTAACTCTCCAAATAAATAATTGATCTTGGTATAAACTTCATGGTTTTGACTGAATAAATCATCCATCATTTGTTGATGAAAACTTTCTATAAAACTTAAAGCCTCTTTAAGATCTTCCTTTTTATAAAAATAACTATCAACCACACGTTCAAACGCGTTAGTCATTTTTCCCATGGCAGAAATTACTACCAAAGTATTTTCTGTACCTTCATGTTGCAATACTTGTGCAACATTTTTTACTCCATTAGCATCTTTTACCGATGCTCCTCCAAACTTAAATATTCTCATTACAAAATTGTTGTAAGCTTTGTTCATTCATATGACATACTCTCCACTCTTCGTATACTGTTGCTCCTGTTCCTTTATAAAAATCTACAGCACCAGTATTCCAATCTAAAACTTCCCAAGCTACCCTTTTACACCCATTTTCATAAGCATATTTTAATACTGAAGTGTACAGTGCTTTTCCTGCACCTATACCTCTTTTAGATTGGGTTACCATTAAATCTTCTAAGTGAATTGCTTTTCCTTTCCATGTAGAATAGCGTTCATAAAACAATGCCATTCCTATAATTTTATTATCCTCTTCTGCCACAAAAGTTTTGAACTTTGGGCTATCAGAAAAACCATCTTTTATAATGTCTTCAACTGTAACCTCAACCGCATCCGGTTCTTTTTCAAAAACAGCTAATTCAATAATTAAATCTAATATAGCTTGAGCATCTTTTTGCTCTCCTGGTCTGATAATAAAACTCATTTCTTACTTTTTTGGGTAAAGATACTTCTCTTAAAACTTTCTGATAAAACAAATGAAAAATTAAAACACATCATATTTTTTTGTTGAAAATTTTAAAATACTAAATAAAAGTTGGCATCTTTGTACGCACAACACAAAAATTTGACATGAGTAACAAGCATATGACGCTGGGTGAGTTTATCATCAGCAAACAAAAAGACTTTAAGTATTCTTCTGGTGAATTATCTCGTTTAATAAATTCTATTCGTCTTGCTGCCAAAGTGGTAAATCACGAAATTAGAAAAGCAGGATTGGTAGATATTACTGGAGCTGCTGGAGATATTAATGTACAAGGTGAAGCACAGCAAAAATTAGATGTTTTAGCTAATGATTTATTCAAACAAACACTAATTAACCGTGAAATTGTTTGTGGTATTGCTAGTGAAGAAGAAGATGACTTTGTAATTGTTGAAGGAAGTAATAAAGCTAACGAAAACAAATATGTTTTATTGATGGATCCTCTAGACGGATCATCTAACATTGATGTAAACGTATCTGTTGGAACTATTTTCTCTATTTATCGAAGAATTTCTCCTGTTGGAACTCCTGTTACTAAAGAAGATTTCTTACAAAAAGGTAGCGAGCAAGTAGCTGCTGGTTATGTTGCATACGGTACCTCAACTATGTTAGTTTTCACTACCGGTAATGGCGTAAACGGATTTACGTTAAATCCAGCAATCGGAACTTTTTACTTATCACACCCTAACATGCAATTCCCAGAAATTGGTAGAATCTACTCAGTAAGCGAAGGTTATTTTACACATTTCCAAGAAGGAATGAAACGTTTCTTAATTCACTGTAAAGAATTAAATGAGGCTGATAACCGTCCGTACACAGCGCGTTACATCGGATCATTAGTATCAGACTTCCATAGAAACATGATTAAAGGTGGTGTATATATTTATCCTGCTACAGCGATAACTCCAAAAGGAAAACTACGTTTATTATACGAATGTAACCCTATGGCTTTTATTTGTGAACAAGCAGGTGGTAAAGCTTCTGACGGATTTACACGTATCATGGATATTAAACCAACAGAATTACATCAACGCGTTCCTTTTTACTGCGGAAGTATACAAATGGTAGAAAAAGCAGAAGAATTTATGAGTGAGTTTTCTTCAGAAGATAAACCGACTTATTAAAGAATAGTTATTATTTATACCCAAATAAATTATCCATAAGGCAAACAGTTGTTTGCCTTATTTTTTTGGGTTAAATTTACATTCAGAAAAACGAAAAATTTAACCTATTTAAAAACAAATAATTATGGCTTTCGAATTACCAGAATTAGGATACGCTTACGACGCTTTAGAACCAAATATAGATGCTAGAACTATGGAAATTCACCATAGTAAGCACCACCAAGGATATACAAACAACTTAAACAATGCTATTGCAGGTACTGATTTAGAAGGAAAATCTATCGAAGATATCTTAACGAATTTAGATATGAGCAATGCTGCTGTACGTAACAACGGAGGTGGATTTTATAACCACTCTTTATTCTGGACAGTAATGAACCCAGAAGATAGAGGTTATTTATCTGGAGAATTAAAAGATGCTATCGAAGCTGAATTTGGATCGAAAGAAGCATTTATAGATGCTTTCTCTAAAGCAGCTGCTACACAATTTGGTTCAGGATGGGCTTGGTTATGTGTACACAAAGGAGGAAAAGTAGAAGTTTGCTCTACTCCAAACCAAGACAACCCATTAATGCCAGGTGTTACTTGTGGCGGAACTCCTATTTTAGGATTAGATGTTTGGGAACACGCTTACTACTTAAACTATCAAAACCGTCGTCCTGATTACATTGAAGCTTTCTTTAAAGTAATCAACTGGAACGAAGTAGAAAGAAGATATGCAGCAGCTAAATAATTTTAGTGTTTGTATAATAAAAAAATCCGAAGTGCTTACACTTCGGATTTTTTTATTAGTATGTTTTTACCATTTACCTTTAAGCCTAAAAGTAAAACACTCTTTTATCTATTCAATGCTTGCTCTAAATCAGCTAATAAATCATCAATATCCTCAACCCCAACACTTAAACGAATTAAAGAATCGGTAATTCCTATTTTTAAACGTTCCGCTTCTGGAATTGAAGCATGGGTCATTGTTACTGGATGACTCACTAAACTTTCTACACCTCCCAACGATTCTGCTAACGTAAAAATTTTAGTGTTTTCTAAAAAGGTTAAGGCTGCCTGTTTACTCTCATCTTTTAGTCGAAAAGAAACCATTCCTCCAAAATCATCCATTTGTTTTTTAGCTATTTCATAACTTGGATGACTCTCTAAACCTGGGTAAAACACCTCTCTTACTTTAGGGTGATTTACTAAATATTCAGCAACAGCTTTCCCGTTTTCGCAATGACGCTGCATACGCAAATGCAAAGTTTTTACTCCACGAAGTGCTAAAAAAGAATCCATCGGTCCTGCAATAGCACCTGCAGCAAACTGTATAAAATGTAATTCTTCAGCTAATTGAGCATCTTTAACCATTAAAGCTCCCATCACCAAATCGGAATGTCCTCCTAAATATTTAGTAGCTGAGTGCATTACAATATCAACTCCTAAATCTAACGCCGGACGCTGTAAATAGGGGGTTGCAAATGTATTATCAACCGCCACTAAAATATCTGCTCTTTTGTTTTTTACAGCTTTGGTAATTTCTTCTATATCCGCAATTTTCATTAACGGATTTGTTGGAGTTTCTATCCAAATTAATTTTGTGTTTTCAGAAATTGCATTAGTTACGTTCGATACCTCATCCATATCAACAAATTGAAATTTCAATCCGTTTTTTTGAAACAATCTTGTGAACAGGCGATAGCTTCCTCCATAAATATCATCACCAGCAATAACCTCATCACCTGGCTTTAAAGTACGCAATACACTATCGATTGCAGCTAAACCTGAAGAAAAAGCAAATCCGTGAGTTCCATTTTCAAGAGCTGCAAAAGCTTTTTCTAAAGCCGTACGAGTTGGATTGGCTGCACGTGAATACGCATATCCTTTATTCACTCCCGGACTTGATTGCGCATAGGTAGATGTTTGAAATATAGGTGGCATTACCGCTCCTGTAGCTTCTTCGTGCTCTTGTCCTCCGTGTATGGTTTTGGTATTGAACTTCATCTATCGATATTTATTATTTTCTTCAGAGTTAAGCAGGTATTACACCAACTTCGTCAAAGTCATGATAATACCTAAATGCATTCCTTCATGTAAGTTATTAAATGCAATGGCACTTTCAATAGAATCGATTACAAAACCTGTACTAGTTTCATATTCTTCGTATTCTGTAAAAATTCCTGCTTCAAAATCTTCTTGTAAAGTATCTGGCAAACCAAGTAATAATTCTTTTACTTCTTCAAATTCTTCTTCTGTAAATTCTTTCGTTGGAAAAGTTCCTTTTCTATATTCTTCAATTAATTCATCTGGTGCTAAACAATTCAATCCAGATAATTTATAGTGTAATAACTGTTGTGTTACTACTAAATGAGCTACATTCCATGCAATATTATTATTAAAACCTTCAGGAATTGTATGTAATTGCCCTGTTGTTAAACCTTCTATTCTTTTTAAAACTAATTCTCTTGATCTTTTTAAAACTTCAAATTGTTTGTTCATTTTTCTACTTATTTTAGCTATTTCAAAGATACCTATTTAACCATGAAAACTTGTGTTGAGTATTTATTATTTAATGGTTAAAATCTAACACCTTAAAAACATAACACGATGAAGAAAGTTTATTTTTTACAAACTTGTGATACTTGCCGAAGAATCTTAAAAGAAGTAAATATTGACGGATTTGAAAAACAAGAAATAAAAACCCAACCAATTACAGTTGCTCAGTTAGAAGAAATGCGTGCTATGACTGATAGCTATGAGAGTTTATTTAACAAAAGAGCAAAACTTTACAAAGAAATGGATTTGAAAAATCAAAATGTTACTGAAGCTGATTATCGCCAGTACATTTTAAATGAATATACCTTTTTAAAGCGTCCCGTTTTTATCGTTGAAGACCAAATTTTTATTGGAAACAGTAAAAAAGTAGTAGAAAGCTTAAAAGCTACACTTAACTAAATAAAAACTCCGACAAAAATTGTCGGAGTTTCTATATAACAAGGTTAGTTCTCCAGGGTTCCCTTCGACTTCACTCAGGGAAATCAGAAGTATTTTAATTTGAAGCTATGCTTTTATTTTTTGTAGATGCTTCTACCATAGCTGATAATTCATCCATAGTAAGATTGGTTTTAATCCCAAGTAAAACTAACTCATCTGTATTATCATGAACATTTACAATAATTTCTTTAATACGATCTTTGCTTTCTCTAAAATACACCGTAACTCTTTCTTTACCATCTTTTACTCTAACTAAAGTCTTTAATTTGTTTTTTCTAGCAAATTTTTGAAAGTCTTTTTGAACAGAAGACATGTTATTGTTAAAAACCATTATTTTATAGTTTTTAGATTTCTTTAAAAACACTCCAAACTCATCAGTATCTTCATCAGAAATGAACATATTAGCAAAGAAACTAGGAATGTTTAACGATACCTCAGCTCTATCTTTATTAGATTGATAAAATTCTTTAAAATTTTGTTCTTGTGCAAAAGCAGTAGTTAATACAAAAAGGCTAAAAAAGGTGATTACAATTCGTCTCATAATAGTAGTTGTTTTAAAATGAAGACGATAATCTTTGAAGTTTGTTACAAATAAAAAAGTCTTAACTAAAAGATAGTTAAGACTTTTGTTGGCCCACAAGGACTCGAACCTTGAATATCGGTACCAAAAACCGGTGTGTTACCATTACACCAT
>NZ_JAPEHZ010000004.1 GCF_028823685.1 Tenacibaculum sp. L6
GCGCCCGCATGAGAAGTTTCATCGATAAAACCGCTTTCAGCTAAGGCTAAAAATTTAAAATCATCAGGTAAGCCATGTTTTTTTAACAATGGTTCTAAGATAGGAAAGTACTTGTTGGCGCGTTTTATTAAAAGTAATCCGTTTGATTGCCAATAGGTGTTTACTAATAATTCACGATCCATTCGTTCTTTAATGTCTGGTTTCTCTAACGGAACACGCTCACCTGCTAAATTTAAATTCTCAGGTAATTTTAAAGCTTTTACTTCGTAGGTTTCAGCTACACTTTTAATAGTTGGTTCGTTAGATTTACTAATAGTATTGGTAAATAAAATTCCTACGAATACTATAGTTATGATTGATAAAAAGCGGATTGACTTATTCATTTTTTTCTTTAGTTTTTGTTGAAATTGGGTGTGGTATTTAATCCATCAAAAAACATTCCTTTTCTAAGATTTTAGAAATAGTTTTTGCTTTGTTCAGTATCATTACATGCGTACCATTCTCAATTTCAATAGAATTCTTAATATGTTTAATAGGAAAAACTTCGTCTTTTTTTCCATGAATATGAGTTATATCTTTTAGTGGTTCTTTTTGCTGCCAATGTAGCACGTTGTATATAGCCCATTGCAAATAATCTTTATCTCTTATCGATAAATATATTTTATAAAGTTCTGCTCTTTTTTTAAAATAATCATTGAAAAAATAGTGTTCGTAATTTTCAATATTAGCAATAACTTTTGAAGGGAAAAGTTTATAGGCTTTTGTTAGTTGAGCTAGTTTTAAACGTTTTGGAAGTTCTTTATTGCTTTTTATACTAGAAATAATAATTACCTTTTTACAATCGATAATTTTACTCATTTCTTGCACCATAACTCCACCAAAAGAAACTCCCACTAAGATAGGGTTTTTATGTTGAATTTTAGCACACAATCGTTGCGCATATTCTTGAATAGTTTCATTAATAGAAGTTGGCATCAACCAATCTAAAAAATGCAATTCAAACTGTTCTTCTGGTAAAGAAATACGCTCAAATATTTTGGTGTTGGCAGCTAAACCAGGAACAAAATATAGGTGAGTTTTTGGCATTATTCTATGAATTTTTTGTCGAATAAAATGTCAGCTACGTATTCATTAATATCAATTAATTCGTCAGGAATGTTGTTCCATAAACGAATTTGAATTTGCTTTCCGTTATGAATAATATAAGTGCTGCCTAAATCTAAAACTTTAGGATTATCGTACACTTCTTTAAAACTAGCGAAATCTTTTTTATTGAGTTTTTCAGAAAGCTCTTGTAATTGATTATCGGTAAGAGTAAAACTTTGAGTTCCTTTTATGAGTACATAATCAATACCGTTATATATTACGTTTCCATCTTTATCAATCGAAACGCTATAGGTAGGACACTCGCCAAAACACGGTGTTTTTCTAATTCTTAGTAATGAGTTTTTTTCTTCGGAAATGATCTTCGCTAACTTTTCTTCAGTATTGATGTCAACAGTTCTAAACTCTCCGCTCTCTTGTAATTTCCCTACCCAAAACTCACGTTTTCCTTCAGGAACTTTAACAATCCCAACTTTAGAAGCATCAGTTTCAAAAGCCATTTTGTTCCAAGTTAAACCGCTATTTTTCACAAGAGATTTAACATCGTCAATGCTTTTAGCATTGTTAAGAACAATGATTAGTTCGTTTTGAGGCGCAACAGGTTTTGTAGCTTTTTTTTCTTCTACGATTATTTCTTTTTCTGTTGGTTCTGTTAAGTTGGTTTCAGAACTTTTTTTAGGCATCCCACAAGAGATTCCTAAGGCTAAAAAAGAGTATAATACGTGTTTCATAGGTTGTTTTTGCTGATTTTGTAAACTAGTTGACAAGTTAAGCAATAACTTCAGCATCTACAAAATCAAAACGCACTAAACCATCTTCATCAATCTTAGTTAAAGTAACCTTATGTAGAGTGTTTACCAAGTCTGGATTCCAAGCGGCTTTTACTTTAACGTAGTTTTCGGTAAATCCGTGAATGTAGCCTTCTTTATTTTCACCTTCAAATAAAACAGTAAGTGTGTTTCCTATTTGACTTTCGTAGAAAGCTCTACGTTTTTTAACAGACAACCCGCGTAACATTTTACTACGTTTTGTACGTACATTTTTAGGTACGACACCATCCATTTCAACCGCTTCTGTATTCGGTCTTTCAGAATAGGTGAAAACGTGTAAATAAGAAATGTCCATTTCACTTAGGTAGTTGTAAGTTTCTAAGAAAAGTTCATCTGTTTCTCCTGGAAAACCAACAATAACATCAACACCAATACAAGCATTAGGCATTACTTCTTTAATTTTTGATACTCTATCGGTATAGACTTTGCGTAAATAACGACGCTTCATTTTCTTTAAAAGCGTGTCGCTTCCTGATTGTAATGGAATGTGAAAATGCGGAACAAAAGTATCTGAGTTAGAAACAAAATCAATCGTTTCATCTTTCAATAAGTTAGGTTCTATTGAAGAGATTCGTAAACGATGAATTCCTTCAACATTATCTAATGCTTGTACCAATTCTAAAAAGGTGTGTTCGTGTTTTTTATTTCCAAATTCACCTTTTCCATAGTCACCAATATTAACTCCAGTTAATACAATTTCTTTGATTCCTTTTTCTGAAATCTCTTTGGCATTTTTCAATACATTTTCCAACGTATCACTACGAGAAATTCCGCGAGCTAGAGGAATAGTACAATAGGTACATTTGTAATCGCAACCATCTTGTACTTTTAAAAAGGCACGGGTACGATCGCCAATAGAATACGAACCTACATAAAAATCAGCTTCTTCAATTTCGCAAGAATGCACTTCACCAATTTCATTTTTGGTTAAGTCGTTAATGTAACTAGTTACATTAAATTTTTCAGTAGCTCCTAATACTAAATCAACACCATCAACAGCAGCTAACTCTTCTGGTTTCAATTGTGCATAACATCCAACACCAATTACAAAAGCGTTTTCGTTTTGTTTTAAGGCAGATTTTACTATGGATTTAAAACGTTTATCAGCATTGTCAGTTACTGAGCACGTATTAATCACATATACATCTGCTTTTTCTTCAAATTCAACACGTTCAAAACCTTCGTTAACAAAGTTTCTTGCAATAGTTGAGGTTTCAGAAAAATTTAATTTACAACCTAACGTATAAAAAGCTACTTTTTTATCTGCATTCATCTTTTCTCTATCCTAAATAAAAAATAAAAGTCTTGTACAAGTCTTCAATTTTTTAGAAGTTCGTATAGTTTATTTAATCTGCTACTGTTTTTAACAGTTTAAGGTTTGCAAAAGTACGATAATATTCATGATTTTTGAAACTAAAAGACTATTAGTTAGAAAATTAAAACATTCTGATTTAGAGGCGTTTTATGAGTTGGAAAGCAATCCGAAAGTATTGCAATACGCTACAGGTGAGCCTAAAAATTTAGAAGAAAGTAAGGAAGATTTAGAACAGTTGATAAAAAGGTATGACGATCCAACGAATGATTTTTGGATTTATGCCGTAGAGAATGAACAAAATGAAGATTTTATTGGTACAATTGCATTAATAAAAGATGAAGAGGGAAATGATGAAATAGGTTATCGATTTATTGAACGTTTTTGGGGAAATGGTTTTGCAACTGAACTTTGTGAAGGATTAATACAATATTGTAAATCCATAGGAATGAAGAAATTGATTGGATGCGTTGTAGATGAAAATGTAGCATCGGCAAAAATTTTACAGCGATTTAATTTTGTGGCAATAGAGAAATTTATCAGTGAAGATATTGGTTTGCCAGAAACAAAATATGAATTGATTTTATGATAGTAGACACAACAATTTCCATATTATACAGTAATTATTACCACAAAACGGAAAGAGACTATGGTTTTAAACAATAAATAGGTATGTACGTGACAATTTCTAATTTTTTAAAGAAGTACCTAAAACAGAGTACTATTTTTAAGTACGGATTCAATATTTCTCCCATGTATAGAAGATCTACTGGGAAAATAAATTATGTTTCTGAAGACTTGTTGAAAGCACAAGTGAAAATTCCCATTACATACAAGAATAAGAATTATGTAGGGTCTATTTTTGGAGGGAGTTTATTTTCTGCTACAGATCCTGTTTTTATGATTCAATTAATGAATATTCTTGGAAATGACTATGTAGTTTGGGATAAAGAAGCGAGCATAAAATTTAAAAGACCTGTAAAACAAGATGCTTATGTTGATTTTATTTTTTCTGAAAATGAAATAAAGCAAATAAAAGAACAGGTTAAAAACGAACAAAAAATCGATCTGATTAAAGAGATTAAAATAACCAACAAAGACGAATCTGTTGTTTTTGCTGAAGTATCTAAAACCATTTACATTGCAGATAAAACCTACTATAAAAATAAACGTAAGAAGAAATAAAGTTGTCGTATTATTAAGCTTATTGATTCTTTTTTCATGTGCTAAAAGGAAATCAAAATATACAGACAAACAAGTTTTCCGTTACAACGAACATTCTAATATTACTTCTCTTGATCCTGCTTTTGCAAAAGACCAGCGAAATATTTGGGCGGTAAATCAATTGTATAATGGATTGGTACAATTTGATGATAGTTTGCAAGTAAAACCAGCAATAGCGAAAAAATGGACAATTTCTGAAGATGGAAAGAGGTATCAGTTTGAGTTAAGAAATGATGTGCAATTTCACAAACATATTTTATTTGGAAAAGACTCTACAAGAAACGTTGTAGCAAAGGATTTTGAATATTCTTTTAATCGATTACTTGATAAAAATGTAGCATCTCCAGGTGGTTGGGTATTGCAAAATGTTGCTAATTTTAAAGCTGAAAATGATTCAACTTTTACGATTAATTTAAAGCAACCTTTTCCACCTTTTTTAGGGCTGCTGGCTATGAAATATTGCTCGGTTGTACCAAGAGAAGCTATTGATTATTTTGGGAATGAGTTTAGAGCAAATCCGATAGGTACAGGACCTTTTCATTTTAAACTTTGGGTTGAAAATACAAAGTTGGTATTGAGGAAAAATCCACTCTATTTTGAAAAGGATGAAAATGGAAAACAGCTCCCGTATTTAGAAGCAGTAGCAGTTACTTTTTTACCAGATAAACAAAGTGAGTTTTTACAGTTTATTCAAGGAAATATAGATTTTATGAAGAGTTTAGACGCTTCGTATAAAGATGATATTTTAAATACTGACGGAACCTTAAAAGAGAAATATGCGGATAAGGTACGCATGCAAACAGGAGCATATTTAAATACAGAATATTTAGGAATTTATCAGGATGGAGAAGAGGAACATCCAACAAAATCAAAACTGATACGACAAGCCATGAATTATGGCTTTGATAAGGAGAAGATGATCAAGTTTTTGCGAAATGGAATTGGTACACCTGCTACAAGTGGATTTATTCCGAAGGGATTACCGTCTTTTAATAATCAACAAGGATATTCATATCAACCAGAAAAGGCGAAGAGGTTAGTATCACAATACAAAGAAGAGACAGGAGATGAGAATCCACAAATTACAATTACCACCAATAGTAATTATTTGGATTTATGTGAGTTTATTCAGCGAGAACTGCAAAAAATAGGTTTGCAAACCAACGTAGATGTAATACCACCATCAACTTTACGTCAAGGTAAGGCGAGTGGTAAGCTTCCTGTTTTTAGAGCGAGTTGGATTGCTGATTATCCAGATGCAGAAAATTATGTATCCTTATTTTACAGCAAAAACTTTACACCTAACGGACCGAATTATACACATTTTAAAAACGAACTTTTTGATACTTTATATGAGCAATCTATCAAAGAAATTGATGTGTTAAATCGTCGAAAACTCTATCAACAAATGGATAGCATCATTATTGAAGAAGCTCCTGTAGTTCCGTTATATTACGATGAGGTGATTCGATTTACGCAAAAAAATGTACACGGTTTAGGTATCAATCCTATTGATTTGTTGGATTTGAGGAGAGTAAAGAAAAACTAAACGTTACTTGCTTCATTCCAGTAATAGCTGTCAGGATACACTCGTTCTCCAAATACAGCTGTTCCTACTCGTACAATAGTAGCACCTTCTTCAATAACAATTTCTAAATCGCCACTCATTCCCATAGAAAGTTCATTCATTTCTACATTGGGGATTTGAAGCGCTTTAATTTCTTCTTGAAGTTGTTTTAAAAGTTGAAAACATTTTCTAATTTCAGTCGATTCTGAACTTAATAAACCTATTGTCATCAATCCTTTGATATGAATGCTTTTAAATTCGGATATTTTTTTAACCAATTCGATAGTCTCTTCTGGTTTTGCGCCAAATTTACTTTCTTCAAAAGACGTGTTTACTTGAATGTATACATCAATTTCTTTTTCTTCAAAAGTTAAACGTTCATGTAGTTTTTCAGCTATAGAAAATCGATCGATTGATTCTATACAACTAGTCCATTTAAGTGTCTCTTTAATTTTATTACTTTGTAAATGACCAATAAAATGAACTTCTGGTTTTAGTTCTTTTACAGCATCACATTTTTGTTTTAACTCCTGAACCTTATTTTCCCCGATAAGAGTTTCTCCTTGAGTAAGAGCGAAGTTAATTCTCTCAGGGGTTACGGTTTTGGTCGCTAATAATAAACGAACATCTTTAGGATTTCTGTTAGCTTTTTCACAGGCAAATTGTATTCGCTGATGAATAATGTGTAAGTTATTTTTGAATATTATCCATTTACTAGTTGACTTTTCAATTCTTCTTTTTCTATAATTTTATTTTTCAAAGTTCTGAAGGTGATGTCTTTGGCTTCAGCATAAGAAATCCCGTATACAGGATTTATATCTCTAAATTCTTCAGGGAATTCTTGTAACAAAGCTTGATAATAAATATCTAAATCAGCATCACTAGGAGCCTCAAATTGTAATCTTAATTGAAAACGTCTTAACAAAGCAGTATCAATAACACCAGAGTGATTGGTAGCAGCAATCAATAAAACATCGTTAGGTAATTGATCTATTAATTGAATAACAGTGTTGACCAATCGTTTCATTTCAGCAGAATCTTTACTGTCGTAATCACGAGCTTTACCTATGTAGTCAAATTCATCTAAAAATAATACAGCACTTTCACGAGTCGCTTTTTTAAAAACATCAGAAATATTTTTAGCAGTTTCGCCAAGTTTAGAAGAAACAATACTACCTAAATTTAAGGTGATTATTTTCTTGTTTAATGTTTTTGCAATGGCTTTTGCTGTGGTTGTTTTTCCACATCCGGTATGCCCAAATAATAATAATTTGTTGTCTACAGGTAATTTGTATTGGTTTAAAACAGCAACATGTTTAAACTCTTTTAAAAGTTGGTTTAAAGAACTTCTGTTTTCCTTACTTAAATGAATTTTATGTAAGTCAATAGTTGTTTCATTCGAATGAAGAATAAAGTCGTGTATAGCCATTTTTGTTGTTTGTTTTTTTGATTAGCAAATATACTAAGAGCTATCAAGAACAAGAAAGAGAACGTTAGATTTAAGAGAATCTTAAGATGAAATAAAAAAAGAAAGTAGGTGTTTTTTGAAGGAAAAAACTTCTGTAATTTTGACAGTGATAATTGTTTCAGAAAAAAGAACTCATAATTGAAAGGATATAAAAATTGTTTTGGAAAAAATGAAATGAAAAAGAATGTCTTAAAACAACTAGTTTTAGGAGTCTTTTTATTACTTAATTATAAAATGTTGGCTCAGTCTGAAATGCAAAGTTTCAAGGCTTTTGGGGTAAATCCAACAATACCTAATGATTCTCTTTTTAAAAATATCAAACAAGCAAAAGATTTTAAGGCAAAGTATGTCGGCATCTACGATCTTATTGAATTCCATCAACAAAAAGGGAATTTAGATTCAATTATACATTATGGTCACGAATTGTATGCTGAAACAACTAATGAAAAGCTTTTACCGAAGAAAGAAGAGCACTTATCTAAGGTTTCTTGTGCTATTGCTGAAGGTAAACTAGAAAAAGGGTTGTTTGATGAAGCGTTAAAGTGGTTTTTAAAAGGAATAGAACATTCTAAAAAGAATTTTGATGACGAACTCTATGTTAAAAACAGAATTGGATTAGGGGTTGTAAAATATGTTAGAGGGAACGAAGAAGAAGGAAAAGCAATAATAGAAGAATGCTCAGAAAACGCTCCTAATGAAAAACTAAAACACGATGCTTTTTTTGAGGTAGGGTTTATTTATTATACAAAAGATGTCTTAGAAAAAGCAAAAGAAAACTATAACAAAGCAAAGATGTTTTATGTTTCTGAAGGATATTTAAAAAAAGCTTTAGAGGTTGATTTATGGCTTAGTAGAATATTAGAGAAAGAGGGCAATATTGAAGAAGCATTAAATGTTTGTTTTAATGTTTTTAACGAATCTTTGTCAAACGGTTTTTATACACTTTACGCAAAGACTGGGAATGTACTTGGTGGTTTTTATTTGAAAAAGAAAGACTATGATGCAGCGAAAAAAATACTGTCTACGGTTTATATAAACTCTATTCAATGGGGAAATTTAGATATAGAGAGAAGAGTTGTTTTAGGACTTCAAAATGCCTATGCTGAAACAGGAGATTATAAAAATGCTCATGCTTTAATGACTCAACTAAACAGTATAAATCATAAAATATTAACTAGTCAAAACAAACAGCAGGTTAATGAACTTGAAGTACAATACAAAACACTAGAGCAGAAACAAGAGATAGAACGACAGAGAACAATAAAAACAAATATATTAATAGGTTTTCTAATTGTTTTAATTCCTGTACTAGGCTTGTTGTATATGTATTATCAAAAACTTCAAACACAAAGTAAACTTACCAAAACCTTAGAAGAGGTTAGTCAACAAAAAATAACAACACTATTAAAAAATCAAGAGTTAAAATTGGTAAAAGCATCGTTAGAAGGTCAGAATAATGAAAGACAACGTATTGCGAGAGAGCTTCATGATAGTATTGGAGGAAATTTAGCAACCATAAAATTACAGTTATCAAACGATATTAAACCAGAAAAAGAAAATCTTATTCAGCAGGTTGATGACACTTACAATCAAGTAAGAGAACTGTCTCATAATTTAATGCCTAAGAAATTTAAAGATTCTGCATTTACATCAATAGTTTCAGAATATATAGATAATGTGAAGAATTTATCTAACGAAGAAATAACATTACAAATTCATCCAAAAGAGGAGATTGATAAAATTGAAGAAAATTTAAAAGTAGAGTTGTACAAAATAATTCAAGAATTGTTGACGAATGCTTTAAAGCATGCGAAAGCAGCTCAGATAGATATTCAGCTTTCCGTATTTAATAATAGTGTAAAGTTACTTTTTGAAGATGATGGAGTAGGATTTGATCAAGAAAAAGTAAAGTACGGACTTGGCTTTCAAAACTTAAAAGATAGATTAAAAATCATTAAAGGAGAAATGTTTATAAATGCTTTTCCTGATAGAGGAACGGTAATAGACATAGATGTACCTTTAAATTAATGAAGTATGGCATATAATATTATTCTGGTAGATGACCACAAAATGTTTTTAGACGGCTTGTTAAGCATTTTTAATAATGAAGACGCTTACAATATTTTGTTAACAGCAAATAGTGGTGAAAATGTTATTAAGTATATAGATACAAACCCCAATCAACCAATAGATATTGTAATTAGTGACATATCTATGCCAGATATTGATGGTATTACATTAAACGATTATATAAAGAAAGCTCGTTCTGAAATAAAAACATTGATTGTTAGTATGCATACCGATACAGGTATGATAGATACATTAATAAAAAGTGATGTTGATGGTTACTTGTCAAAAAACGCTACTCAATCAGAGTTACTTTTGGCTGTAAAAACAATACTTGGTAACGATAAGTACTTTTCAGAATCGGTGAAACAAGCTTACATGAATAATGTCTTTAATAAAGGAAAGGACACAATGGTAACACTTACCAAACGAGAAAAAGATGTACTTAAACTTATTGCTGAAGAATATACTACACAAGAAATAGCTGATAAACTTTTTTTAAGCAAACACACGATAGAGAGTTATAGGAAAAATTTGATATCGAAATTAAATGTGAAAAACTTAGCAGGTCTAACTAAATACGCAATAAAACTGGGCTTAGTAGAGTAGTTTTTACCTCTACCCCTGAAAACAGGGTATTAACTTTCGCTAGTTTCAGTCTATTTTAAGAAACACTTCCAACGCATCTTTGTACCGTAATTATTAAGCAATAAAGTTATGGTCATTTTTGGATGGCGTGAAGCCAAAATAAACATACAACCTGTAAACAATCATAGTTGTAGTTATTGTAATACACCAGAGCGTTTATTTATTCAGGTAAATAGATTGTATGCGCATATATTTTGGATTCCTTTTTTTCCATTATTCAAAAAAACATATAGTATTTGCGGACATTGTAAATTAGAGATGAGTAAAAGTCAAATGCCTCCAGATTTACAAAAAAAAGCAAAGGATTTTAAGCAAATAAGTAAAACACCTTGGTGGATGTTCTTAGGGCTTATAATCATAACTTCATTAATGCTGTTTGTGTTTTCTTCAGCACTTTTAATTCATAAATAAAACAAATATATAAACCATTTAAATTTTAATTAAACATGATTTACGGAATTTCATTAGTATTTCTAAGTATAGTGGCAGTACCGTCATTAATTTTAGCGAAAAAACCTAATGCAAAAGAGTTACTTGAAAAAATAGAGCCTTACCAAGGATGGATCGGTCTTATTTTTTGTATCTGGGGAATTTGGGGGGTAATTTCAGCTATTTTAAACTTAGGTTGGTTAACTACTGCGCCAATTTGGTGGGTAACTTTATTAGCTGGTAGCGTAGTTGAAGCTGTTTTAGGATTTATGTTAGGATACGGAATGATAAACAAATTATTTTTATCAAAAAATGCTGAAGCTAAAGAAAAAGCAGAACAGTTGAGAGGGAAGATTGCGCCGAAACAAGGAAAGTTTGGAATATTAGGTATTATTGTAGGAGTTTGGATGATTGTTGCTTCATTCTTATTCATATAACCTAAAAAAGAAAGAAAAAGAAAAATATTTATAGCATTGCAAACTGAGGTAAAATATAGGTAGGGGTGTGGGGTTTCTATCAAAAAATCAAAAGCCTTGTTTGCAATGTTTTTTTAAAACAAAAGGAAAGTTTACTTTTATAATCCGATAAAAAATTGTCGAAAATGAAAAAGATAAAAAATGTTTTAACAATCATGGTAGCGTTTGTATTATTAGTAAGCTGCCAGAAAGAAACTCCGCAAAAAGTTGTTGAAAAAACAGTGTTAAAAGCCAATTTGTTAACGGCTAACTATGGTATAGGATATTTTGAACAACTGAAAGAATTACAAAAAAATGAATATTTAAAGTATTATGATAATGATGGAGAAGAATACGCTGCAACATTCTCTCAATATCTTCATAAGGTAACAATTCCAGATTTAGAAAAAAGTTTAAAAGATGTTCAAAAGTTAGAAGTAAACGAAGACTCAAAAGAGTTGATAAATACTTCTATTGAATTGTTCGAGTTTTGTATCGGTTTTTATAAAAAAGATTATGCAGAAATAGCCTACATGTACGACGAAGGAAAAACTCAGCAAGAAATTTATATCTTAATCAATGAGTTTGAAGCTAAAAGTTTTCAAGAGTTTAAAGAGAAAAACCTTAAACTAGATGAAGCGGCTAAAATTTATGCAGAGAAGAAAGGAGTAAAGTTGAAGTTTGTTTAAAAAAAGCAACCCTTTTGAGGTTGCTTTTCATCTTTAAGAAACTAAATTTTTAATTCGTTTCGCAATGGTTTTTTTAATGTCTTTAGGATAACTTCTATCTCCGTGAAAAACATCTGCCATAGCTTCGCTAAACTGTTGGCCGTATTTTTTTAATACAATATTTCGAATACTTTTTTGTTCGTAAAACCATTTAGAAAGCCATAAACCAGTTTTTATTTCAGGAAGTAAGTTTTCCGATATTTTTTCTAAATATAATTTTTCAGCTAATTCAGACTTTTTTTCACTCTCAATGATAGCTTCAGCAGCCAATTTACCACTGTAAATAGCGTTAGAAATTCCTTCAGCTGTAATAGGATCAGCAAAACCAGCAGCATCACCAATTAAAAACACATTATTTTTAACAAAACCATCTGTACGAGGGGCAACAGGGATTTGAAAACCATGTTGTGATTCGCTAACAATATTTGTAATCCCTAATGTTTTTAAATATTCTTGATAATATTCTTTCAAGTTAATTTTAGTCCTTCTAGCGGAAGCAACTCCAATAGATAAATGTTTTTTCTTCGGAAAATTCCAAGCATAGCCATTAGGAATGGCATCAATATCAAAACGAACTTCTTTTGATAAACGTTCAAAATCTTCGTCAGAAACTTCTACTTCATATTCTAGAGCAGGAATTAATTTACGGGTATCTTCTTTCCATCCAGCCATTTTAGCTGTTGGACTCAACGCTCCATCTGCAGCAATAACAAAATTAGCAGTAAAATTACCTTGAGAAGTTTCTAGAGTAATAATATCATCAGAAAAAGTTAAACCTTTTAATTTGTGATTTTCTAGTAAAGTAGCTCCAAATTCTTTTGCTTTTTGGGTAATAAGATTGTCAAAAGAATCACGCATGATCATAGAAATTGTAGGCTCTTCTCTATGTGTTTTAAAGTGAAGTTTCTCTCCCAAATAAATATCAACAGTATGGAACTCTTTTTCTACTACCTCTTTAATATCAAAAGGTAAGTTTTTACGACCTCTAAAAACAAAACCTCCACCGCACGTTTTATAACGGGGTAAAGTTTCTTTTTCAATAATAACTGTTGAAATTCCTTTTTGAGCTAAGTAAAAAGCTGTTGAAGCTCCTGATGGTCCGCTACCAATAACAGCAACATCGTAGTGTTGTTTCATAGATTTATTTTTAATTCGGATAAAAATACATTTTTATTCCGTACAAAATAATAAATCTACCAGTGTAAACGAGTCATAATAGGATGATGATCAGACAATTCTAAATCGGTATACGTTTTAAAATGGTTGATAGTTGTGTTTTTGTCAGCCAAAATAAAGTCGATTCGCATAGGATAGATGTAACGAAAAGATTTACCCATACCCATACCAGCTTCAATAAAAGCATCTTTTTTATCGGTGGCTAGTTGGTTGTATGCCCATGAATAGGCAGTGTTGTTAAAATCTCCGCAAATTACTTTTTTGCCTTTCCAAGTGGCTTCGTGTTGAGTTATCAAATCAACCTGATCAACTTGTTTCAAAAAACCATTTTCTAAGCGTTTAAATAAACGTTCAGAACTTTTTTCGCCAAAATTTTCCTTTTTTCGGATTAAGTTTTAACGATTCTAAATGTACATTGTATACACGAACGGTGTCTTTCTTTACGACAATATCAACAAAAATAGTGTTGTTGGCACTGCTTTTAAAATTAAGAGAACCGGAGTTAATGATAGGGTATCTTGAGTAAATCGCTAGCCCGAACTTATTTGTTTTGGTTTTAGTTTTTATGTACTTGTAAGGAAGTTTTATGTCTAAAAGTTTTGAGTTGTAAAACTCTTGAAAAGCAATGACATCGGGAGTTTTGTCATTAATGAACTTGTATATTTTTTGCTCGGTTGTAGCATCATTTTCATGTTTGTAATGATTAAACAAACGAACATTATAACTCATTATTTTTAAATCATTATTAAGTATAATTTCCTTGTTCGTAAACTTAATTAGGGGAGTAGAAATAAACCATCCTATAATTAAAACAAGAAATGATAATAAAGTATTCTTATGAATTTTAATCAACCAATAAATAAAAAAGCAAATATTAGTAACAACTAGTAATGGAACAGTTAAACTAAAAACTGAAAGAAAAGGAATTGTTTTTGGAGAAATATATGGAAGCGCATACGAAAGCAATAAAACAGTTGCAAAAACTGAATTAATGAAAAATAAAAATTTATGAGCTATCGAATACTTTCTCATTTAGTTTTTTCCTTGTTTGAATAAAAATTCTTTTTCACTTTTACTAAGTGTATCGTAACCAGACTTGCTTATTTTATCTAAAATAGCATCAATATCTTGTTGATTTTGTGTTTTATTAGCGCTTTTTTTAGGAGTTTTGTTACCCGATTTATATACTGTTTTAAGTTTTGGTTCTTTTTTAGCAAAGAATTTTTTAATCGATTCAAAAATATCCAACTCTTTATTGCTGGCACTACGAACGTAGAAAAAACCAAATGAAGCACCGCCAATGTGTGCTAAATGTCCACCAGCATTACCAGCAGGAATTTGAATAATATCAATAGCTACCCAAATACATGCCAATACCCATAGTTTTACAAAACCTATTAGTGGAAACTTTAATTCGTAATTAGGCATGTAGGTAGCAATACCAATAAAGATGGCAGAGATACCGGCCGAAGCACCTAACAAGATATTTATGTCAATCTCTTCAGCGAATACAGGAAAAAAATTATAGCTAGCTATAAAAACAATACCTCCAAAGAGAGTTCCTAATAAATAAAAACTAAGTAGTTGTTTAGAAGTAAAATATTGTTTGAATAAATGACCTATATAGAATAAAGCTATCAGGTTAAATAAAATATGTAAAAAACTAGTATGTAAAAAACCATAGGTAATAATCGTCCAAGGTTTGGTTAAAAAGTCATCAAAGTTGGCAGGTAAAGCAAACCACTTTACTAAAAAATTAGTTCTTGATTTAAAGAAAAAATTGAAAACATTTGTTACGTGTACCAATAAAAATACGGCAAGGTTTACATAAATAAGTTTTTCAACTACACCTGCGTGTTTAAATCTATATTTTAAGTTATCTAGTATATTCATTATATATAGCTCCTTTTTATAAATATACTAAATTAATGAAATCTGAATTGATTTTTCTTCCAGTACCATGCTATAATAAAACCGATAATAGCCCCACCAACATGGGCAAAATGTGCAATATTACCAATAGAGTAACTCGTCATACCAAAGAATAAATCACTCAAAATAATTAAGGGAATAAAGTATTTTGCTGCTATTGGAACAGGGAAGAAGATCAAAGCTAGTTTAGCGTTAGGATAGGTTAATCCAAAAGCTACCAAGACACCGTAAACTGCACCTGAGGCACCAACAGCTGGAGAATTGTATAAGCTGTAAAATTCACTCATTTCTTTGTTAGAAAGTGTGATTAAGCTATCGTTATACCTTCCCATATCTAAAATTTGTTGTATTTCAGCAGGCGATACTCCCATACCGATTAATTGCTCATAAATTCCATTAAACTGATAGTAATTGGCAAGTGTATAAATTAATCCAGCTCCAATTCCAGCAGAAAAATAGAAGAAAATGAACTTATTTCTACCCCACATTTGTTCTAATGGGGTACCAAAAGCCCATAAACCATACATGTTAAAAAGTAAATGTGCAGGACCTCCATGCATAAACATATGTGTAATATATTGCCAAAAACCAAAATGCTCATTTGCAGGATAGTGCAAAGCAAACAGATTGGTTAAATCCATATTTAATAACTGCGGAGCAAAAAATAGAATCACGTTAATGATTATTAAATGCTTTATGGCTTGTGTTAATCTAGGCATACAATTTTTTATTTATTGAAAACGGCATCAATTTCATTTAAAGACAAGGTCTTAAAAGTTGGTTTGCCAAATGGTGAAATAGTCGGTTCTTTACAAGAAAACAGATTGTTAACTAAATTTTCTTGCTCTTTCATATTTAAAGAAGTACCAGTTTTTATAGCTAATGATTTAGCAAAAGATTTAGCCATTACATCAAAGTGGCTAAAGCTAGTATCGGGCACTTCTAATTTTATATCGTCTAATAACTGTTCTAAAATTAGCGTTATTTGACTTTCAGTTATTGAAGTTGGAATTCCTGCAATAACCACACTTTCTTTTGTGAATTCATCAAACATAAAACCAGCACTTTCTAAATCAGATTTTATACTGTAAATCATTTCAATATCTGATGAAGAAAATGAAATATTTACAGGAAATAGTAATTGCTGACTGCTAGCTTCTTTAACGGTAATATTCTCTAAAAATTCTTCATACAAAACACGTTGATGTGCTAAAGATTGATGAATTAATACCACTCCTGATTTTATAGAGCTCAACAAATATTTCTTTTGAATTTGAAAAGTTTTTCCTGTCTCAGTTTCTTGTTGAGTTTCAAAAAGCTGTTCTTGTTGAATAGGTTCAACAGTATCTATATTTGTGTATAAAGCTTCCCAACTACCTGTATCTTTTTTAAAGTTTGATTGATAGCTGTGTGTACTAACGCTTATAGAAGAACCATTGGTAGAAGGTTCTTTGTAGCTAGTTTCTGTTTTAAACGGGTTAAAAGTAGGATCTACTGTTATCGGAGGAATAGAAGAACCGCTTTTTTTACTATAATCATACGGAGTATCTAAAGTGGCATCTCTATCGAAATCCAATACAGGAGCAACATTGTATTGCCCTAAACTATGTTTTACCGTAGCACGTAAAATAGCATAAAGAGCCTTTTCGTTGTCAAATTTAATCTCCGTTTTTGTTGGATGGATATTGATATCAATTGTGTTTGGTGGTACTTCTAAATACAAGAAATACGACGGATGCGCTCCTCCTTCCAACAAGCCTTCAAACGCATTCACAACTGCATGATTCAAATACGAACTTTTGATAAAACGATTGTTGACAAAAAAGAATTGTTCACCACGTTTTTTCTTAGCAAATTCAGGTTTAGCTACAAATCCGTTTACGGTAATAATATCGGTTTGCTCGTTAATAGGAACTAATTTTTCATTCATTTTAGTTCCAAAACTAGCTACGATGCGTTTACGAAGATTACTCTTTTTTAAATGGTAAACTTCGTTATTGTTATGGTGTAGTAAAAAAGTAATATTCGGATGCGCTAAAGCAACACGCTGAAATTCATCAATAATATGGCGTGTTTCAATGGTGTCTGACTTTAAAAAATTTCGACGGGCAGGAATGTTAAAAAATAAATTTTTAACAGCAATGCTTGTTCCTTTTGCTGTCGAAACTACTTCTTGAGAAACGATTTCACTACCTTCAATTTTTATTTGTGTACCTAATTCATCTTCTTCCTGTTTGGTTTTTAGCTCAACATGTGCAATAGCAGCTATTGAGGCTAAAGCTTCACCACGGAATCCTTTAGTGTTTAGGTTGAATAAATCTTGTGCGTCTTTAATTTTAGAAGTAGCGTGACGTTCAAAACTTAAACGAGCATCAGTAGGACTCATTCCTTTACCATCATCAATTACCTGAATTAAAGTTTTTCCAGCATCTTTTAATAATAAAGTGATTGAAGTAGCACCTGCATCAATAGCGTTTTCAATCAATTCTTTTACTACAGAAGCGGGACGTTGTACCACTTCACCAGCAGCAATTTGATTGGCAACATGATCAGGAAGTAACTGTATGATATCTGACATTTAGTTATTTTTTAGGGAAAAAGATTGAAAGATCAAAATCGATAATGAATAAGAAAATAAGCGTTAAAATCAATGCGATAATTACGATTGTTTTATTAAATCGGTATCCTGACTCTTTAAGATCGTCTAAAGCAGCGTTGAATTTTCCTTTTAAATTCTTCTTCTTTCCAATAGTAGTTCTATACTGATCAAACTTTTGTTTTATCTCATAAGGATTCCCTTCTCCTTGATAATAACGAGGTTTGTAATCGAACTTTTTATTTTCTCTTTTGATAAATCCCATAAAAATGTTGCTTCATTAATAGCTTATGTGGAACAAAAATCACACCAAATAAGTCGAAATTCAAAGTTACTGAATTATAGAGAGGTGGTCAAAAATTGTGGATAAATTAAAGTTAAAAAAGAAGCGAGAAACCTTTTTAAGATTTCTCGCTTTTTTATGCTGTTCTTTTTTAAGAAATTAAAATCCTAATGAGTTAGAGGTGCGCTCTTGGTTTTTAATAGCAGCCATTTTAATAGCAGCTACAGCGCATTCAATTCCTTTGTTTCCTAATTTTCCACCAGAACGATCAAGTGATTGTTGCTTGGTGTTGTCAGTCAACACACAGAAAATTACAGGAACATCGTACTTAATGTTTAAATCTACAATTCCTTGTGTTACTCCTTCACATACAAAATCAAAATGCTTTGTTTCACCTTGAATAACGTTTCCAATTGCGATAATAGCATCTAATTTTTGAGTTTCAATCATTTTTTTGCATCCGTACACTAATTCAAAACTACCAGGAACGTCCCAAGAAATAATGTTTTCTTGTTCAGCGCCACAGTCTACTAAAGTTTCAATAGCGCCTTTATGAAGGTTTTGAGTGATTTCAGGATTCCATTCTGAAACAACAATCCCAAATCGAAAAGATTTCGCATTTGGGATTGAAGCTTTATCGTAATAAGATAAATTTGTTGTTGCCATTACTGAGCGTATTTTGCGCTGTTGATATATTTTTCAATATCTCTTCCTTGATCAGAATCAGCGTATTTTTCTTTAATGGTTGTGTATAATTTTTCAGCTTTACTGTACTCTTTTAAATCCATAGCGATTTGAGCTGCTTTGAATAAGAATAAAGGAGTTGTAAATTGATTGTCTTTTTTGTTGGCTGCTTGTTGGTAGTAATCTAAAGCTTCTTTTGGTTGGTTGATGTCTGCAAAAGCATCACCAATAGCACCTAAAGCAGTAGGGCCTAATAATTCGTCGTCAGATTTAAAGCTGCTTAAATAGTCTATAGCTTCTTCATACTTTTTCATTTTTAAGTAAGAAATACCAGCATAATAGTTTGCTAAGTTACCTGCTTTTGTACCGCTAAATTGATCAGCAATATCAATAAAACCGTATTTACCATCAACTCCTCCTATTAAAGCTAAGTTGTAGATAGAATCTGCTTTAGTACCAGCAAAAGTAGCAGCTTCATCAAATAAAGCTCTTGGATAAGCTAATTCATTTGAAGCTTCTTGTTGCTTAGGTTCAGCAATAAACTTGCTATAAGCTAAGTACACTAAAATTAAAGCTGCAATAGCTACCAATCCGTAAAATAATGGCTTGCTGTTTTTCTCAATCCATTCCTCTGATTTGTTTGCAGTTTCGTCTAAAGTATTAAATACTTCAGCGGTAGTACTTTGCGTTTCATCAAATGTTTCTTCTACTTCTTGTGTAACCTTTTCTTTCTTAGGTTTATAACCTCTTTTCTTGTATGTAGCCATAGTTGCTTAAAAAATTAGTGGCGACAAAAATAGTTTTTTTAATTGGATTTTAAAAGTCGTTTTTTCGTAAATTTTCGATAATTTGCGCATTCTTTTTTGAAACAACGCTTATTCATGTATTTGCAGAAAATATCATTGGTTAACTTTAAGAATATCGAATCGCAAACTTTTGATTTTCAAAAGAAAATAAACTGTTTTGTGGGAAATAATGGTATTGGTAAAACCAATATATTAGATGCAATTTATTACCTGTCTTTTGCTAAAAGTTACTTTAATTCGATAGCTGGACAGAATATTCGTCATGGTCAAGAATTTTTTATGATTGAAGGCGATTATTTACTGCATGATAGACAAGAGAAGATTATTTGTTCTTTAAAAAGAGGGCAAAAAAAGGTGTTAAAGCGTAACGGTAAAGCCTACGAAAAGTTTTCTGAACATATTGGGCAATTACCACTTGTAATTATTTCTCCTGCTGATAGAGATTTAATTGTTGAAGGAAGCGAAACGCGTCGTAAGTTTATTGATGGTGTAATTTCGCAACAAGACAAACAGTATTTACAAGCTTTAATATCGTACACAAAGATTGTAAGTCAACGAAATGCCTTGTTGAAATACTTTGCTGCAAACAGAACGTTTGATGCACTGAACCTTAAGGTGTACGATGAACAGTTGATTGAATATGGAACGATTATTTATAATAAACGAAAAGTATTTTTAGAAGCATTTGTACCTATTTTTAATGCAAAGCATCAAATTATTTCAGGAGCGAAAGAAGAGGTGAATTTGCGTTATAAAAGTCAGTTGCATGATATGTCTTTAGAGTTGTTATTGCAACAAAATTTAGAGAAAGATAAAATTTTGCAGTACACATCGGCAGGAATTCATAAAGATGATCTAAGTTTTGAAATAGGAGAGCATCCGATTAAGAAATTTGGGTCGCAAGGACAACAAAAATCATATTTAATAGCGTTAAAGTTAGCGCAATTTGAGTTTATCAAACAGCAATCTAACGTAACACCAATTTTGTTGTTAGATGATATTTTTGATAAGTTAGATGAAAATAGGGTAGCTCAGATTGTAGATTTGGTGAATAGTGATGAGTTTGGTCAGATTTTTATTACTGACACCCATGCAGAACGCACAGAGGATGTGATTAAACAGAGTAATCAAGAATATCAGATTTTTAAATTATAAAGGCGTTGCTAGGAGCAAGGCACAAAGTAGAATAAATGGCTAAAAGAGAAAACGATAGTTTTTCGTTAAAAGACTTAATGGGAAGTTTTATTGAGGAGAATAATTTAAAAAAGGGATTTCAAAAAATTCAAATAGACGAGGCTTGGGCGAAATTGATGGGTGCAGGAGTTGCTTCATATACAAGTGAGGTAAAGCTACAAAACGGAACCTTAATTGTTCGTTTATCTTCCTCTGTGTTACGAGAAGAGTTAAGTTACGGAAAAGACAAAATTGTTCGTATGATTAACGAAGAAATGGGAGAAGAGCTTGTTAAAAAGTTAATGTTGGTGTAGTTTTACTTTTTTAAGAGTTAAGTTGCTTGTGAGAGCCATCGCAGTTAGGCATTCTTTTAGAAAGTCCGCAAACGCAATCATTCAACCCTTTACCATTTAAAATTCTATTAGTACAGCTTTTAATTCTTGCTGTTCGTGTTTTAGCTTGCTTAGGTTTAGAGAAATGTAAGAGGTAACCTCTTTGTCTTCCTGGAGTTAAATTGTTAAAAGCATTTTTTAAAGTTACATCTTCTTCAAAGGCCTCTGTTAGTTCTTTAGGAACCTCAAAGTCAGTAGTTTTTTTCATGGCAACTTCTAAGCCAGCTTTTTCAATTTCTATTGCTTCAAAAATATATTGTTTTATAATGGTTTTTTGATTTGCAATTTCTGTAAGATTTGTAAATCTTATTTGACGAGCAGCTTGAACATTTTCTGTTATTTTCACCAGTACTTTATGAGAGTCTGATAATAAAGCGCCTTTAACAAAACCTAAAGCACAATAATTTTTAAAATCTTGTAGTAACACAATATTCTTTTTTTGAAAAGTATAGCAAGGGTGCATCCATTTATAATCTTCTATAAGGTTACATTCAAGAGCTATTTTTCTTAATAGTTTTATTTCTTTCTGCCATTTTTCAAGATTTTTTATATAATCATCAACTTTTGAATTCATCTTTTTCGGTTTTCTTTTTAAGAAACTATTGAAGACTAAGGTATAGCATTTTGAAGGAATTGTGTTGGGAATTAAGCGTAAAAAAAAAATATCGTTACAATTTTTGTAACGAGTTTTTAATATCTATAATTCTAAGAATCTAACGATCTAAAAATCTAGTAATCTAAACAGATTAAAACATTTCTCTTCCTGAAAAATGGAAAGCACCTTCGATAGCTGCGTTCTCATCAGAATCAGAACCGTGTACTGCATTTTCACCGATAGAAGTAGCGTATAACTGACGGATAGTTCCTTCCGCAGCTTCAGCTGGGTTAGTAGCACCGATTAAAGTTCTAAAATCTTCAACAGCGTTATCTTTTTCTAAAATAGCAGCGATGATTGGTCCACGAGTCATAAACTCAACTAATTCACCAAAGAAAGGACGTTCGCTGTGTACTCCGTAAAAAGTTTCAGCATCACGCTTAGTCATTTGAGTTTTCTTCATAGCTACGATTCTAAATCCTGCAGCATTAATTTTTTCTAAAATTGCACCAGTGTGTCCGTTTTCAACAGCATCTGGTTTAATCATTGTAAAAGTTCTATTTGTTGCCATTATTAAATGTAATAATTATCAATAAAATGATAAATTCCTTAATTGTTGTTGTTTATACAAACTTTGTATAAATCGGCGCAAAAATACACTTTTTAATGTTATCTACAAGTTAAGGGTATATTTCGTTGATTTCTTGCAAGATAGCTCCATCTTTACCGCGCATTTGTAAGGTAGCTTTTTTAGTTTTTAAATTTAAAAGTAACGTGCCATAGCTTAAAGAGTTTACAACTTTTCCAATTCGGTAGTCATTTTTTTCAGAAGTAAAAGAAGAATACGCATGTGTTAAACCGCTTGAAGTGAAATCAATAACAGGGTATTTTAATCCTTCGACAGTTGTTTTAGAGAATTCAGAAATATGTCTATCTCCTGAAAGAAGGATTACATTTGTGTTTTTAGCTTCTTTAATTAAGTTGAATAACTTATCTACTTCATGAGGGAAGTTACCCCATTTTTCAAAACCGTGTTCTTTTGATAATATTTGAATACTGCTTACAACTACTGTGAAAGTAGCGGTAGAGTTGGTAAGTTCGTCTTTGAGCCATTTCCATTGTATGTCCCCTAAAACAGTACCTTCGTTATAGTTGTTTGGTTGAAAACGTTGTCCGTTAGTTCCCTTAGTTAAAGCGGTTCTGAAGTAGCGTGTGTCAAGTACAATTACTTTAACATCTCCATTTTTGGTATTAAATGTTTCGGAGTGATATACGCCTTTTTGTTTTCTTCTTGGAGAGTCATTAGGTACATCTAAAAAATCTAAAAATAACTGCTGACTTTCATCTTTCATCACAAATTCTACTCCAGCATCGTTTTTACCATAATCATGATCATCCCAAGTAGCAAGTATAGGAGTTGCAGAACTTAATTCTTTGTAACCTTTTATGTTTTTTTGAGTTTTATACATGCGTTTCATTTTACGCATATTGTTGGTGTCGGCATAAATATTATCACCCCCCCAAATCCATACATCGGGTTGTAATGAAACGATATCTTGCCAAAAAGGATTGTCAAGTTTTTGGTTGTTACATGATCCAAAAGCAATGGTGAAATTTTCTTGTCCAAATGAGGTGATAGAAAAAGTAACTAAGAGTACAAATGAAATTATAGATTTCATAAATGTCATGATGTTTTAAATTTTATACGAAGAAACAAAAAGAAAAGCTTAAAAAGGTTAATAAAGCATTAATTTGTATCTTCGCCACTTATGATTTTAAAGCACTTTACAGAACTAAAGCAATTTTTATCACAATCTAGAAATATTGTGATTATAGGACATAGAAATCCTGATGGAGATGCAATTGGCTCAACCTTAGGGTTAAAACATTATTTAGATAAAAAAGGACATACTACTCAAGTGTTGATGCCAAATGAATATCCTGATTTTTTACATTGGATTCCGGGTTCAGAAACAGTTAAGCGTTTTGATAGACAAAACAAGCAATCTGTTAAAGCTTTAGCAAAATCAGAGATCGTTTTTTTATTAGATTTTAATGCTTTGCATAGGGTTGGAGATGATATGCAAAATACCTTAGAGCAATATGAAAATGAATTTGCATTGATAGATCATCATCAACAACCAGATGAATTTATGTACATGTATTCAGATACTTCAATGTCTTCTACTTGTCAAATGGTCTATAATTTCATAGAAATGATGGGTGATGTTGAGTTGATAGATAAAAATATTGCTACTTGTTTGTATACGGGTATTATGACGGATACTGGTTCTTTCCGTTTTCGTTCTACAACGAGTACAACCCACAGAATTATAGCTGACTTAATAGATAAAGGAGCTGAAAATGATAGAATTCACAGCAATGTGCATGATTCGAACTCGTACAATAGGTTGTTGTTGTTAGGGCAAGCTTTGAGCAATATGAAGGTGTTGCCAGAATATAAAACAGCATTTATAACACTTACAGAGGAAGAAAAGAGAAGGTTTAATTACGAAAAAGGAGATACGGAAGGAGTTGTGAATTATGCACTATCTTTGAAAGGAATTGTATTTGCTGCTATTTTTATTGAAGATGAAGAGCAAGGAATTATAAAAATATCTTTCAGATCTAAAGGGAATTTTTCAGTAAATCAGTTTGCTCGTAACTATTTTAATGGAGGAGGGCATGACAATGCTGCAGGTGGAAGAAGTGATGAAAGTTTAGAGGATACGATAGTAAGATTTAAAACGTTATTAACTTCGTATCAACAAGAATTACAGAATTCGTATGAAGCATAAAACAATACTTTTTATTCTTATAACTTTAGTGGTGGTTGTTGCGTGTGAAAAACCTGAAGCAAGAAGACCTAAGCAACACGGTACAACAAATTTTTATAATGAAGTTCTTAAAGAGAATAAAAAATTATTAGCGTCGCCTCATGGTTTTTGGTATACTTATGTTACAAAAGATACCTTAGGGTTAAGTAGCCCTGAACCAGAAGATGTAGTTTTATTATCATATAGTATTTCAGATATGAGCAACGGACTTATTTATGAAAGAAGAGAAAAAACTTATAAAGTAGATAAAGAAGATTTTATTCCTGCATTACAAGAAGGAGTAAAGTTGATGAAAAAAGGAGAAACTATTACATTTGTAATTCCATCATATAGAGCTTTTGGGGTTACAGGTGATGGAAATAAAATCGCTGTTAATCAGCCAATACAGAGTACAGTAACACTAATCGATATTAAATCAAAAAAAGACAATGAAATTAACTAATATTTTAGCAGCTACGGTAGTAGGTTTATCAGTTGTATCTTGTAGCAACGGCCAATTCCAACAAAAAAGTTCATTAGCAACAGAAGTAGATTCTGTAAGCTATGCTTTAGGGTTAGATATGGCAAATAAAATTAAAGTAAACTTTGATGATATGGATCAAGGTTTATTCGTTCAAGGTTTTAAAAACGGAATGGATTCTACCAACTTATTAATAGAGTCAAAAGACATCAACAATATTTTAAGAACATTCTTTCAAAAGAAACAACAAGAAAGAATGAAAGAAATGCAAGAAGAGCAAGCTAAAAAAGCAGAAGCTGAGTTTGGAGATAACAAAAAAGCAGGAGAAGAGTTTTTAGCAGAAAACAAAACTAAAGACGGAGTACAAACTACTGAAAGTGGCTTACAATACATCGTTTTAAAAGAAGGTGAAGGAGAGGCTCCTACTGCAAGTTCTAGAGTTAAGGTTCATTATCATGGTACTTTAACTGACGGAACTGTTTTTGATAGTTCAGTTGAAAGAGGAGAGCCAAGTGAGTTTGGAGTAGGTCAGGTAATTAAAGGATGGACAGAAGGTTTACAGTTAATGAAACCAGGAGCAAAATACAAGTTTTTCATCCCTCAAGATTTAGCTTACGGAGCACAACAAAGAGGGCAGCATATTAAACCTTTTTCAGCTTTAGTTTTTGAAGTTGAGTTATTAGAGGTAAAATAAAATTAAACTCAAAAGGTTGATAATTAATTAGGTTAGCACTGGTTGTTAACCTAATTAATTGTTTATAAAAGTAATTTTTTAAAAACAAATTAATGAAACTATTTAAAATTCTACTATTCGTGTCAGTGTTGTTTGTGTCAGTGTTGTTTGTGTCATGTAAAACAACAAAATATTCTGATTTAGAAAATGGATTGTATGCTGATATTCAAACCAATCAAGGTGATATTTTAGTAAAATTGTTTGATAAAGATGTACCTATGACGGTGGCTAACTTTGTAGCTTTAAGTGAAGGAACGCACCCTAAAATGACCGATTCTTTAAAAGGAACTCCTTTTTACGACGGGGTTATATTTCATAGGGTGATTAAAGATTTTATGATACAAGGAGGAGATAGAACTGGTAAAGGAAGTGGAGATGCAGGGTATACGTTTCCTGATGAGTTTCCTACGAACGAAGAAGGGGAGTTATTACATAAGCACGATGGGCCAGGTGTTTTATCTATGGCTAACTACTCAAGACCAGTAACAAACTCTAGTCAGTTTTTTATTACACATAAAGCGACTCCTTGGTTAGATAATGGACATTCTGTTTTCGGACGTGTTTTAAAAGGTCAAATGGTGGTAGATACTATCCAAAAAGGGGATGTTATTAATAAAGTAGAGATTCTAAGAATAGGAGAGAATGCAAAAAAATTCGATGCACCATTAGTGTTTGAGCAAGAGTTAGCAAATGCAGAGAAGATGGAGGTAGAGCGTAAACAAAAATTAGAAGAGCTAAAAAAGAAATACCAAGAAGAGCAAGGAATTAACGATGCAATTACTACTAATTCAGGATTGAAAATTTTATCGTTACAAAAAGGAAATGGGAAAAAAGTAAATCCAGCTTTGCCTACCACTGCACATTATACATTATATTTAACAGACGGAAGAAAAATAGATTCTAGTTTAGATAAAGGTGAAGCTTTTGTTTTTACAGTTGACGATGAAAATTTTCCGTTAATAGCTGGTTGGAAAGAAGGGGTAAAAACGATGAGAGAAGGAGATAAAGTACGTTTATTTATTCCTTATTATTTAGGATATGGAGACCAAAGAATGGGGCCAATTCCTCCTAAATCAGATTTAATTTTTGAAATAGAAGTTTTAAAAGTAGGAAAGTAGTTTTGATAGAGAATATTATACAAAAAGATAAAGAGCTTTTAATTTATCTTAATAATTTAGGAAGTGAACAATGGGACGGTTTTTGGATAACAATAACCAATCAGTTTACTTGGACTCCTTTATTTGTTTTTGTGCTCTTTTTAGTGTTTAAGCAATTTGGGTGGAAGAAAGGTTTGTTTACAGTCTTATTTATAGCTGTTATTGTAGCTTTTTCAGATCAGTTTACCAACTTAATAAAAAACACTACCGAAAGAGTAAGGCCTTGCAATGCAGAGGGTATAAAAGAGTATTTACGCCAAATAAAATACAGATCTGGCGGGTATAGCTTTTGGTCAGGACACGCGTCATTGTCAACCACAGTAACAACGTTTATGATTTTATTGTTAAGAAAGCATTTTAAGATGATTTACTTAATGATTTTATTTCCTTTAATATTTGGGTACAGTCGTATCTATTTAGGAGTGCATTTCCCTGTAGATGTAACAACAGGGTATGTTACAGGAATCATATTAGGAACATTGTTTTACTTCGGATATTCAGCCTTAGAAAAGAAATTAGGATTAGTAAAAGAACAAGAGTAGTATAAGACTTTAAATACTTATTAAAATCAAAAAAAGCTTACGTAATTGTAAGCTTTTTTTTCTTTAATCCCCTAAAAAAAAATCCGAAGCTTTCGCTTCGGACTAGCGGAGAAAGAGGGATTCGAACCCCCGGACCTGTTACAGTCAACGGTTTTCAAGACCGCCGCATTCGACCACTCTGCCATTTCTCCTGAGCGTCTCATCAGGTATTCCCTGATTGCGGGTGCAAATATATGACCTTTTTTCAATTCTAAAAAAGTTTTTACCTACTTTTTTTAAGTTTTTTTTCAATCAAAAAGTAAAGGTAATTATAACACTTTTGCAATCAGTTAGTTTGCTTTAACTTGAAGAAGAAAAAAAATACTGTTTTTTTTATTGAATCTAATGATGGGTTAGGTAAAACAGTAGCTTTGTAAGGAAATAATAGACCTTTAAATGTAGATTTTTTATAAAATAATTCTACCTTCGTTCTTAAATTTAATAAGTATGTTTAATTCGTTTGGAAATATTTTAAAAGTGACTACTTACGGAGAATCTCACGGAGTGGCAATAGGAGGTGTTATTGATGGATTCCCCGCAGGAATGAAAGTAGATTTTGAAGCAATTCAGTATGAATTAGATCGTCGTAAGCCAGGTCAGTCAAAAATTGTAACTCAACGTAAAGAACCAGATACAGTTGAGTTTTTATCAGGGGTTTTTGAAGGTGTTACTACAGGAGCTTCTATTGGTTTTGTAATTAAGAATACCAATCAGAAAAGTAAAGATTACAATCATAATACCGACGTGTACCGCCCTTCACATGCTGATTATACCTACGACAAAAAATATGGTATTAGAGATCATAGAGGTGGAGGAAGAACCTCTGCGCGTGAAACTGCCAATTGGGTAGTAGCTGGAGCGTTGGCAAAACAGTTAATCAATCATATAAATATTAATGCATTTACCTCGTCTGTAGGTGATGTATTTATGATGAAACCATACCAAGATTTAGATTTTTCAAAGACAGAAAGTAATATAGTTCGTTGTCCTGATGAACAATCTGCTGAAATCATGATTGATAAAATCAATGAAATACGTAAAGCTGGTGATACTATTGGAGGAACTATTACTTGTGTGGCACAAAATGTACCTGTAGGTTTAGGAGAACCTATCTTTCATAAGTTACATGCTGAGTTAGGGAAGGCAATGTTATCTATCAATGCAGTAAAAGGATTTGAGTTTGGAAGCGGTTTCTGCGGAGCGAAAATGCAAGGTTCTGAACATAACGATATTTTTAATCCAGACGGAACAACTCAATCTAATTTATCAGGAGGTATTCAAGGAGGAATTTCTAACGGAATGGATATTTACTTCCGCGTAGCGTTCAAACCTGTGGCTACCATCATGCAAAATCAAGCAACAATAAACTCAAAAGGAGAAGCTACCGATATTCATGGAAAAGGACGCCACGATCCTTGTGTGGTGCCGAGAGCGGTGCCTATTGTAGAAGCGTTGACAGCTTTGGTACTAGCGGATTTTTGGTTGTTAGACAGAACTAGAAGAATATAAATTAAAGATGGGCATTGTTCAGTTTTTTTGTTTATCAAACCTTTTCTTTAATTATGATTAAATGTTTATGGATAATTTTAAGCTGAACTTCTAAAGTTGACAAATATCAAATCAATCTAACAATTTTGTTTTAATAAAAAAAAGCTCACCATTGGTGAGCTTTGCTCACCATTGGTGAGCTTTTTTAGTTATAATTTTATTGAAAACTATGCTAACATCGTAACAGGGTTTTCAATATACGTTTTTAAAGTTTGTAAAAACTGAGCCCCAACAGCACCGTCAACCGTTCTGTGGTCACATGCTAAGGTTAATTTCATTGTGTTACCTACAACGATTTCTCCGTTTTTAACTACTGGTTTTTGTACAATTGCACCTACTGATAAAATAGCAGAGTTAGGTTGGTTAATGATTGAAGTGAAACTTTCAATACCAAACATTCCTAAGTTAGAAACCGTAAATGTACTTCCTTGCATTTCTGCAGGAGTAATTTTCTTAGTTCTAGCCTTACCAGCTAAATCACGTACTGCAGCCCCAATTTGAGTTAAACTTAAAGCATCAGTATGTTTTACTACTGGTACTACTAAGCCTTCATCTACAGCAACTGCAACACCTACGTTAATGTGGCTGTGGAATAACGTATCGTTATCTGTCCAGCTAGTATTTACTTGTGGGTGCTTTTTCAATGCCATTGCACATGCCTTTACTACCATATCGTTGAAAGATATTTTAGTATCAGGAATTGCATTAATGGTTTTACGAGAAGCCATTGCATTGTCCATATCTACTTCAATATTTAAGTAGAAGTGAGGAGCAGAGAATTTAGAGTTGCTTAATGCCTTAGCAATCGCTTTACGCATTTGAGAATTCTTAACTTCTGAAGTATTTTCTTCTCCTGCAATTGCAAAATTAGTTACAGCTGATGGAGTAGAAGCAGTACTTGTAGCTATAGGAGCTTCAACTTTAGCTGCTGGCGTATAATTTTCTACATCTTTTTTAACGATACGACCGTTTTCTCCAGAACCTTTAACATCTGCTAAATTGATTCCTTTGTCTTTTGCTATTTTCTTAGCTAAAGGAGATGCAAAAATTCTTCCTCCACTAGTATTTGATTCAGTTGCTACAGGAGCAGCTACTGTTTCTGTTTTGTTTTCTGTTACAGATTTAGGAGCCTCCTCTTGTGTTTCAGCAGAAGTAGAATTTGTTAAAGTACCTGCTTTATGTGCATCTACTAATGAAGAAACATCAGTTCCAGCTTCACCAATAATAGCTAATAAACTGTCTACAGGAGCGCTTTCACCTTCTTGAACACCGATATGTAATAAAGTTCCTTCGTTGAAAGACTCGAATTCCATGGTAGCTTTATCAGTTTCGATTTCAGCTAGAATATCACCTTCTTCAACTTTGTCTCCTACTTTTTTCAACCAAGAAGCAACAGTACCTTCAGTCATCGTATCACTTAAACGAGGCATCGTAACAACTTTTACTCCTTCAGGAATAGTTGTGTTTGAACTTGCTGCTTTAGGCTCTTCAACTTTAGGAGCTTCTTCTGTTTTTGCTTCTGCAGGAGCCGAAGTATTTCCTCCGTTTAATAATCCAGAAATATCTTCACCTTCTTCGCCAATAATAGCTAATAGGCTATCAACAGGGGCTGTTTCACCTTCTTGAACTCCGATATGTAATAAAGTACCTTCGTGAAAAGATTCAAACTCCATCGTAGCTTTATCCGTTTCGATTTCAGCTAAAATATCACCCTCTTCAACTTTATCTCCAACATTTTTTAACCAAGAAGCTACTACTCCTTCTTCCATCGTATCGCTTAAGCGAGGCATGTTTATAATTGTAGCCATAGTTTACTTAGATTTTATGAATGGATAATCTTCTTGTTCGTATACCATATCGTATAATTGATTTAATTCTGGATATGGAGATTCTTCAGCGAACTTTTCACATTCCTTTACTAAATCTTTTACTTCTTTATCAATCGCTTTGATTTCATCTTCAGTAGCATACTCCTTTTCTTTGATGATATCTAAAACTTGAGTGATAGGATCTATTTTTTTGTACTCTTCAACTTCTTCTTTAGTACGGTAATGTTGCGCATCAGACATAGAGTGACCTCTATAACGATACGTTTTCATTTCTAAGAAAGTTGGTCCGTCACCACGACGTGCTCTTTGAATAGCTTCGTCAACTGCTTCAGCAACTTTAATAGGATTCATTCCGTCAACAGGTCCACAAGGCATTTCGTACCCTAAACCTAATTTCCAAATATCTGTGTGGTTTGCAGTTCTTTCAACTGAAGTACCCATAGCATATCCATTGTTTTCAACAATAAATATTACAGGTAACTTCCAGTTCATTGCCATGTTAAAAGTTTCATGTAAAGAACCTTGACGAGCAGCTCCATCACCAAAATAACATAAAGTAACAGCATCGCTACCTTTGTATTTATCTCCAAAAGCAATACCAGCACCTAAAGGAATTTGTCCACCTACAATTCCGTGACCACCATAAAAACGGTACTCTTTAGAGAAAATATGCATTGAACCACCCATACCATGTGAAGTACCAGTAGCTTTACCATATAACTCTGCCATAACACGTTTTGGATCTTCACCCATACCAATTGGTTGTACGTGGTTACGGTATGCAGTAATCATTTTATCCTTAGTCAAATCCATTGCATGTAATGAACCTGCTAAAACAGCCTCTTGACCGTTATATAAGTGTAAAAAACCTCTTACTTTTTGTTGAATGTAAACAGCTGCTAGTTTATCTTCAAACTTTCTCCAAAATAGCATATCTCTATACCAGTTGATATAGGTTTCTTTGGTGATTTTCTTCATTATATATTAGTTGTTTATTTTAAAGTTTGTTTATTAAAAAACGTAGCTACAAAAGTAAGTAGTTTTTAGTAATTTAAAAAAGGGTTATTCATAAAAGTTATGATAAGTTTTTTAGAACTTTTACGATTTATTTTTCTTTTGCAACAATGATTGTAGCTTTTGCTCCTGTAGCTAAGTTCCATTCATTTGATGAAATTAGCATGCCAGCATCATTGTAAATTTTAAAAGCAGCAGTATTAGGACCAGAAGTTCCTTGGTTTAGGGCAACAATTTTTATGGTGTTGATACCTTCATCTAAAGGAAGGTTGAAAGACTGATAACGTTGTTGAAGTGTTAGGTTACTTACAACAGGTACGTCATTTATATAGATGGTTACTCTGTCTCCATCAGGATATTGGTAATCTCTACAAATAATATTTACACTACCACTTTTTGTTCTGAAACTTCCTAAATCTTGATCAATAACAGGGTATTGATACATTCCGTTTACTTGTTTAAAAGCGTTTAGGTGTCGTTCTTCGGCAATTTTAGCTCTTGTTAAAATTCCTTTATTCTCAAACTCACTTTTAGCTCGTTGTTTTTCAAGTTCTTTTTGTAGGTCGTTATGTGCAGTTTTAAAACCACTATCACTATTAAATTCTAAGCTCTTAGGTTTAGTAACTTCTTTTGCAGGCGCAGTAATAATTCCGAAGGAAGTATTTCTTTTTTCTTTACCGCCTATTGTACCATCCATTTGAGCAACAACATTAGATGTTATGCTGAATAAAAAAATGATAGCGAGTGTTGGTATAATTTTCATCATTGCAAAAAAACTAAACAAATATAATGCCGATTTTTAAGAGATTCTTTTAATAAAGAGTTAAAATTAATTATTTTACAGGGAAATCAAAAAAAGTTTTAGGGAAAGGTTCACCTCTAAGAGTAAAATGCCACCATTCTTTACTGTAAGACCTGAATCCATGTTTATTCATAACTTTTTGTAGTAATTGTCTGTTCTTTTTTTGTTGATCAGAAAGACTATCATAAGCGATATGAGATGAAATTCCAAAGAAATCATACGGACTTCCCATGTCTAATTCTTCTCCAGTTTCTAAATTGATGATGGTAAGGTCAACAGTACTACCTCTTGAATGTCCAGATTTAGAAGAAATATATCCTTTTTTAAACAGATGGCGCTTGTTTATTTTTGGATAGTATTGCTGTTTCATTAAAGTGTCGTTTACTATTCGAGCCCATTTTACAAAATGATTAACAGCTGTTTGTGGGCGATACGCATCGTAAATTTTTAAGCCTAAGTTTTTGGTAGCTAACTCATCTTGTACTTTTTTCAAAGCTTGAGCAGTAGGAGTGGTAGTAATCAATATATTTTCTTCGTATCCATTAACTGGAACCCCCATAAAGTTGTTGTTATGGCAATATCTTAAATCAGCTTGTATTGTGGGAGAAATATCGTTTATGTATGAAAAACCTTTAGGTAGGTTTTGTGATTGAACTCCTAAAGAAGATAGTAGTAAAAAAGTTAAAATCCATTTCATAGAGTGAGGGTAAAAGGGGAGTTATTCTGTGACTTTTAAACGTGCTTGAGCGGTTACTGAAATATCAGAATAATCATTGTTTAAATATTTTAAATATCCAGCAATAGCAATCATAGCTGCATTGTCTGTGGTGTATTCGAATTTAGGGATATAGGTTGTCCATCCCCAATGTTTTTGAGCTGTAGTTAATCGTTTTCTAATTTCAGAATTAGCAGAAACACCACCAGCTATAGCTATGTGTTTTATGCCTGTTTGTTTTACAGTATTTTTTAGTTTATCCATTAAAATTTCAATAATGGTATGTTGAATAGACGCACAAACATCGTGTAGATTTTCTTTAATGAAATCAGGATTTTCTTTTGTGTTTTTTTGAATGAAGTATAAGATTCCTGTTTTCAATCCACTAAAACTAAATTCTAAATCCCCAACTTTTGGTTTGGTAAATTTGAAAGCTTTAGGGTTTCCTAATTGCGCGTATTTATCAATTAAAGGACCACCAGGGTAAGGTAAGCCTAATATTTTTGCAGACTTATCAAAAGCTTCACCAACAGCGTCATCAATCGTTTCTCCTAAAATTTCCATTTCAAAATGATTGGTGATTTTTACGATTTGAGTGTGACCTCCACTAATAGTTAAGCAAACAAAAGGAAAAGGAGGAATCTTACTACCTTCTTCTTCAATAAAATGTGCTAAAATATGCGCTTGCATGTGGTTTACATCTATTAAAGGAATGTTTAATCCTAAAGCTAAAGATTTAGCAAAAGAAGTTCCGACAAGTAATGAACCCATAAGCCCAGGGCCACGAGTAAAAGCAATAGCATTTAAGTCATGTTTTGTAATACCTGCTTGCTCAATAGCCTGTTGAACTACAGGAACGATATTTTGTTGATGTGCTCTTGAAGCTAATTCAGGAACTACACCGCCGTATTTAGCGTGTACTTCTTGGTTAGCAACAACATTACTTAGTACTTTTCCGTTGCAAATTACTGAGGCACTTGTATCGTCACAAGAGCTTTCAATTCCTAAAATATAAACAGTTTTGTTACTCAAATTATTTCGGATTTAGACTACAAAAATATTGATATTACGTTAGATTTTCGTTAAAATCAATATTTCTTTAAAATAAGGCAACATTTTTGCAGTTTGCTGATTACTTTTGTTTATTAAGATTATAAAAAGGGAAATCATTAAAAGAGTAGGTAACATAATAGGTAGAATACTAAAGTACACGCTGCTTTTTCTACTCTTGCTTTTTATTTTGTTATCGCTTCCTTTTGTGCAAAGTAAAATAGCCAAGCAAGCTACAAATTGGGTAAACAAAGAGTTTAATACGAATATTGTAGTAAAACGAATAGATTTATCTTGGTTAGGTAAAGTTCAATTAAAAGAAATTGAAATTAGAGACCATCATAAAGATACCCTCATTTTTGTTAATAAACTAAGTACTTCTCTGTCGAATGTAAAGCGGATATTAGATAATAAAGTAGACTTAGGTGAAGCGTCTTTAACGGGAGTTCATTTTTATATGAAAACCTATAAAGGAGAGAAAAATGATAACATGTCTATTTTTATTGAAAGCTTTGAAGATGGTAAGCCTAGAGACAGTTTAGCAACTCCTTTTATTCTTAAAAGTGAAAAAATCGCTTTGGAAGATTTGACTTTTAAACTGATGGATGAAAATAAAAGCGAATTACTTCAATTTGCAGCGTATGATGGAGGAGGAGAATTACAAGATTTTTCTATTATAGGACCAGATGTTTCTGCAAAAATTAGAAATCTACATTTTACAGAGAATAGAGGAATAAATATATCTAATCTATCCACGGATTTTACGTACACAAAATCATCAATGGATTTTGCAGAAACAGTACTTGAAACAGATAATGAAACCAAGTTACAAGCAGGGATAAAATTTACCTATGACAGAAAAGACTTCGTGAACTTTAACGACAAAGTAAAAATTAAAGCGAAGTTTCAAGAAAGTACGATATCGGTTAAAGACTTGAATAAACTCTATAATGAAATTGGTGGGAATGATTTTCTGTATCTGAGCGGAAGTATTAATGGGGTTCTTAATAATTTTAGTGCACATAGTGTTCGAATACATTCTAAAGGAGGTATGCGAATTATTGGCGATATGGGATTTGTTAATTCCTTTAATACTGATAGAGGTTTTGTTTTTGATGCAGATTTAGAAAACCTTACAGCAAATTATCATCAATTAAGAAATGTACTTCCGAATTTATTAGGTAAGACATTACCAACAGAATTTCAGCGATTAGGCGCTTTTACAATGAATGGTTTGGTAAAAGTAACTCCAGATCAAATGGATGCTACTTTGTCGGTAAAATCTGAAATAGGAACTGCTATCTCAGACCTTCAATTAACCAATATAGATAATATAGATAATGCTGAATACACCGGTGAAATTGAGTTTAAGAACTTTGATTTAGGAGTTTTTGCAAACGATCCTGTGCTAGGAACGGTATCATTAAAAGCTGATGTAAATGGAAGTGGATTTAATGTAGAGAATGTAAATACTATTATCATAGGAAAAGTAACTAGCTTGTATTTTAATAATTATGAATACAAGAATTTACTGGTGAACGGACAGTTTCAAAATAAAAAGTTTGATGGATTATTAAATGCTGAGGACGATAATTTTAAATTGAATTTTGAAGGATTGGCAGATTTTTCATCAGAAATAAATAAGTTTGATTTTATAGCAAATGTCGATAGGGTTGATTTGAAAAAAACAAATCTGTTTACAAGAGATAGTATTGCTGTGTTAAAAGGAAATATCAATTTGAATATTTCAGGAAACACTTTTGATGATATTGTAGGTAAGGCAACGTTTAAAAACTTGGTGTATACAAATCAAAAACAGAGTTATCCTTTTAAGAGTTTTGAAGTAAATTCATCGGTAAAAGATAGTATTAAAACGATAGAAGTAAATTCTGAAGATATTGTAAAAGGAGAGTTAAGAGGAAAATTTTCTTTTGAAGAATTATTACCGATAACTCAAAATGCATTGGGTAGTGTGTATACGAACTATCGTCCGCACGAAGTAGCTCCAAATCAATTTTTAGATTTTGATTTTACTATTTATAATCAAATTATCGATATCTTTTTACCTAGCATTTCAATAGGTAGCAATACGCGATTAAAAGGAAGAATCAATTCTGATAAAAACTCCTTAAAACTTACATTTGAATCGCCTGAAATTAACGCTTACAAGAATATAATTGAAGGAGTTGTTTTAAGGTTAGACAATAAAAATCCATTATATAATACCCACCTAACAGCCAATAAAATTAATACAAAGTATTATAATATTGAAAAGCTCAACTTGTTAAACCGTACTCAAAACGATACACTGTTTTTTAAATCGGTTTTTAAAGGAGGTAAAGATTATGCAGAGAGTTTTAATTTAGATTTCTTTTACACGATTAATGAACTTCAAAAATCGGTTGTAGGAATTCAAAAATCAACCTTACACTATAGAGGGTTTGATTGGGTTGTGAATCCAAACGATGATAAAAATAACAAAGTAACTTTTGATTTACGAAAAGACGATTTTAACATTAGTCCATTTGTATTTAAATCAGGAGAGCAACGAATAGATTTCAAAGGAATTGTAAAGGATAGTACTTATAAAGATTTACACGCCAACTTTGATAAAGTAAAATTAGGTAGTTTTTTACAACCTATAGATAGTTTGAAGTTAGATGGAAAGTTAAACGGAAACCTAGAGTACAAACAAGATCAAGAAACGATAACACCTAAAGGAAATCTATATATAGAAGACTTTTTTATTAATGATTACTCCCAAGGAAATCTAGCTTTAAATGTTATAGGAAACAACTCGTATGAAAAATATAATGTTGATCTTACTTTAGAAAATGACAATGCTAAAAGTATTTCAGCAACGGGAGGGGTAGATTTTTCAGGAGAAAGACCAACGATAGATTTAGAAATCTATCTAAAAGAATATGATATAGCAGCTTTTAGCCCTTTAGGAGAAGATGTTTTATCTAAGTTGAGAGGAAAAGTAACAGGAGATTTTACAGCGAGGGGTTATTTAGGGAGTCCAGATTTACAAGGAGAACTTAATTTTGAAAATGCAGGATTGGCATTTCCTTATTTAAACGTAGATTTTGACTTAAAAGGAAACTCTAATGTTGTCTTAGAAGGACAAGAATTTGTTTTCAAAGATATTATTCTTGAAGATACAAAATATCTAACACAAGGAGATTTATCAGGAAGTATAGCGCATCAAAATTTTAAAGAATGGTATTTGAATTTTGATATCAATACCAGAAATTTATTAGTGCTAGACACACAAGAAAAAGAAGAGTCTCAATACTACGGAACAGGTTTTTTAGATGGAGAAGCTAAAATTAGAGGACTTACAAGTAATTTAAATATTGACGTAAATGGTAGAACCAACAAAGGAACCTTATTCGTAATACCTTTAAGTGATGTTAAAACGATAGATAATTATAAGCTAATTCGATTTAAAACAGGAGAAGAAGGAGAAGAAACCAAAGGAAGAATAATTAAAGATATTAAAGGGTTAGATTTAAACTTAAATTTAGCGGTAACGAAAGATGCTGTTGCGCAAGTAGTAATAGATAAAGTTTCTGGAAGTGAGTTAAAAGGTAGTGGAGAAGGGAATTTATTTATAGATATTGATACCCGAGGTAAGTTTAATATGTTTGGAGACTTCACGGTAGATAATGGTTTTTATAACTTTAAGTACGCAGGAATCACCAAGCCATTTATAGTACAAAAAGGAGGAACGATTTCATGGAATGGAGATCCTTATGATGCAGAATTAGATATTACTGCAGTATATAGAACTAAGGCGAATCCAGCCCAATTGTTAGATAATATCAATTCCAACCGTAAAATTCCTATCGATTTATACACAAAAATTACTGGTGGTTTATTTAGCTCAACACAAGAGTTCGATATTAAAATACCTAATGCGAATTCAACGGTAACTTCAGAGTTAGAGTTTATTCTAAATGAAAATGACTTGAACACTAAAATGCAGCATTTTTCATTCTTACTAGCTTTTGGAACATTCTATAATGCGGATGCAATTGGAAATAGTGCAAGTGCAGGAATAGCAGGAACAGCATCAGGAATTGCCTCGAGTATATTAACAAATATGTTAAATAGTGATGGAAATAAGTTCCAATTAGGAGTAGGGTATACACAAGGAGATAGAGGTGAGGTAGATAATCTTAATTCAGATGATCAAGTTGATATTTCTGTTTCTACGCAATTAAGTGATGGAGTTTTAGTAAATGGTAAGGTTGGTGTACCAGTAGGAACAAATACCCAAACTAGTGTTGTAGGTGAGGTAAAAATTGAGGTGTTGTTAAATGAAGAAGGAAATTTAAGAGGTACCGTTTTTAACCGTCAAAATGAAGTACAATATTCTACCGAAGAAGAAGGATATACGCAAGGAGTAGGTATTTCGTATCAAGTTAATTTTAATAACTTGCGCCAGTTAGGAAGAAAACTAGGGTTGAACAAAAAAAGAGAAAAGAAAGACACTATAAAAGACAGTATTCAACCAAAAAAGAAAAAAGGATTGATCAACTTTAAGTCTAAAGAAGAAAAATAACCAAACAATTTTATGAGTAGAACAGTAAAAGATTACATGGTAATCATGTTGAAAGGAATTGCCATGGGAGCTGCTGATGTTGTTCCTGGAGTTTCAGGAGGTACAATTGCATTTATTTCGGGTATTTATGAAGAACTGCTGGGAACTATCAGTAACATCAATCTAAAATTATTAAAAACGTTAAAAGGAGAAGGATTAAAAGCGGCATGGAAACAAGCTAATGGAAACTTTTTAGCAGCACTTTTAACAGGGGTTTTTATTAGTATTGTTTCATTAGCGAAAGTATTATCTTGGTTATTAACGAACCATCCAATTTTAGTGTGGTCTTTTTTCTTCGGATTGGTATTAGCAAGTGTTATTTATATTGCAAAGCAAGTAACACAATGGAACGTTTTATCAGGAGTTTTACTAATTGTGGGAGCAATTGTAGCTTACTATATCACTACATTAAATCCGTTAGTTTCTGAACATTCTTCTATGTCGTTTATGTTCTTAGCAGGAGCAATAGCAATTTGTGCGATGATTTTACCAGGTATTTCAGGATCCTTTATTTTGGTGCTTTTAGGAGCGTATAAACCTGTTTTAGCAGCTGTAAATAATCGAGATTTAACAACGATAGCAGTTGTAGGGGTTGGAGCAATTGTTGGATTATTATCTTTTTCAAGGGTTTTAAAATATTTATTTGCTAATTATAAAAACTACACGTTGGTCGTATTGACAGGCTTTATTATTGGTTCATTAAATAAGATTTGGCCATGGAAAAAAGTGTTGACCTATCGTACAAACTCACATGGAGAGCAAGTTCCGCTTAATGAATTGTCAATTTCGCCATTTTCTTTTGAAGGAGATCCGCAATTAATGTATTCAGTTTTATTAGCGTTAATAGGTTTCGGATTGATATTATTACTCGAAAAATTAGCAGTAGAAAAGCAATAGAAAATAAGTAACTTAGCGTTCTAATCAAATAATATGTATAAAGAGCGTACGCTACTACAAAAAATCCATCTTTTTTTAAAAGGCTTAATCATGGGAGGTGCCAACAAAGTACCAGGGGTTTCTGGTGGTATGGTAGCCTTTGTTATGGGGTTTTATGAAGAGCTTATTTATACATTTCAAAGAATAAACGGTAAAGCTTTTAAACTGCTTTTTAATGGTAGGTTTAAAAGCTTTGCAGATTATACCAACTTACAGTTTTTAGTATGGGTAATGGCTGGAAGTATGTTTAGCTACTTTAGCGTTTCTTTGGTACTAGATTATTTTCTAAAAAATTACGAGTTATATGTTTGGTCATGGTTCTTTGGAATGATCATAGGCTCAATTTATTACATTTCAAAAGACTTTGGTGATTGGAAGCTTAAAACAGTAATTGGTTTACTCATTGGTGCTACAGTAGGTATGTCTATTAGTTTTATGACGCCAGCAACAGAAAACGATAACTTATGGTTTGTGTTTGTGTGCGGAATTATTGGTGTTTCAGGAATGACATTACCGGGATTGTCAGGATCCTTTATTCTGATATTACTAGGGAATTATGTGTTGTTGTTGGTGGATAGTGTAAACGTTTTAGGAAACGTAATTACGAACTTAATTTCGGGTAATTTTGAAGTGTTGCAAGATGAGGTTAAAGTAAAATACTTAAAAATAATAGCAGTTTTTACTGCGGGTTCAGCATTCGGATTGGTTTCTATTTCACATGTGTTAGGATACGTTTTAAAAAGATGGCACCAGATTGTAACAGCAATTATTATCGGATTTATAACAGGATCTCTAGGGGTTGTTTGGCCTTGGAAAAAAACAATATATAAAACGGATGGAGCTTCTTTTTTGTTAGATCAGAACGGAAATAAGATCATCGAAAACTACCAAAGATTTATTCCTAATTTTAACAATCAAGAAACATGGATTTCAACAGGATTCATTATTATTGGAATCTCATTAATCTTAATTATTGATTTTTATGACAGAAAAAGAAAATAAGCATTTGTATGCTTTAGTAGGAAGAAATATTTCCTACTCATTTTCTCGTGGATATTTTACAGAAAAATTTGAAAAATTAGACTTAGAAGATCATAAGTACATCAATTTTGATATTCAATCAATACATGAACTTCCTCAAAAGATAAAAGAAAATAAAAAAAGGTTAAAAGGAATGAATGTTACCATTCCTTATAAACTAGAAGTTTTTAATTTTTTAGATAGGATTGATAAAAAAGCGTTGAAGGTTGGTGCAGTAAACACTATAAAAATTTCTAAAAAGGGAAGATTAAAAGGATACAATACCGACGTATACGGGTTTAAAAAATCACTAAAACCATTACTGAAAAAGAATCATAAAAAAGCATTGATTCTAGGAACAGGCGGAGCAGCTAAAGCTGTAGCCTTTGTGCTTGAAATGTTAGAAATTAAATACAAACAAGTTTCTAGAGCTCCAGAAGGTAAAAAGCAAATTTCTTATAGTGATATTACTGAAGAAATGATGAACTCATATCATCTAATTGTAAACTGTACACCATTAGGAACACATCCGAATGTAGAAAATTGTCCTGATATTCCTTACGAGTTTATTTCAGAAAAACACTTGTTATACGATTTAATATACAATCCGGCAGAAACTACCTTTTTGAAGAAAGGAAAAGAAAAAGGAGCAATTATAAAAAACGGATTAGAAATGTTAGAGCTTCAAGCCGAAAAAGCTTGGAAAATATGGAATGAGGACTAATCCTTTAAAATCGAAAATAAAATTTGCTATTATATTAGAATCCGTATCTTTATAATCTAAATCAAAGGAACTTAAACATTGTAGATATGTTAGAAAATAACGAAGAGAAAGTAGAAAACCCAATTACAGAAGAACAAATCAACGCAAGTAAGGAAACTGAAAACGCAGTTAATGAAGTAGAAAATGAAGTGGCTAATGAATCTGAAAAGGCAGATGAAAAGCACGAAATCCCAATGCTTGATTATGCTTCGATGGAATTAGAAAAATTGGTTGATGAATTAAAAAAGTTGTTAAAAGATCATCCAGTACAACAATTAAAATCAAATGTAGATGCTTTAAAAACAGCATTCAACTCAAAGTTTGGAGCTTTACTTGCTAGTAAAAAAGAAGCTTTTTTAGCTGAAGGAGGTAATTCTATTGATTTTCAGTTTTCTAGTCCTGTTAAAACAGAGTACAACAAATTACTTGGAGAATATAAAACCAGAAGAGACGCGTATTATTCTCAATTAGAAAAGCAATTAAAAGAGAATTTAGAAAGAAGAAATAATTTAATTGAAGAGTTAAAGAATTTAATCGAAAACGCTGATCCAAAAACAATGTATAACGATTTTCAAGAAATTCAAAATCGTTGGAAGAGCATTGGTCCAGTTCCTAAAACAAAGTATAACGATACTTGGAGAACTTATCACCATCACGTAGAGCGTTTTTACGATTTATTACACCTAAATAAAGATTTTAGAGAGCTTGATTTTAAGCATAATTTAGAAGAAAAGCTACGATTAATTGAAAGAGCAGAGGCTTTAAATGAGATTGAAGATGTAAATGTAGCTTTTAAAGAGTTACAAGAATTACACCGTTTATGGAAGGAAGAAGTAGGACCTGTTGCAAAAGAAAATAGAGAAGAAGTTTGGGGTAAGTTTAGCGAAGCCACCAAGAAAATACACGATAAACGTCATCAGTATTTTAGAGAGCTAAAATCAAAATATCAAGAAATGATTGATATTAAATTGGCAGTAGCAGCTGAAATTAAAGCTTATGATACTTCTAAAAATAAAACGCATAACGATTGGCAAAAGAGTATAGTAGAAATAGAAAAACTACGTAAGAAATACTTCGATATAGGAAAACTTCCATATAGCAAGAGCGAAGCTGTTTGGCAAGAGTTTAAAGCTGCGACGAAAAAGTTTAATACTGCGAAAAATGCTTTTTATAAAAATGAAAAAAGTGCGCAGAATGACAACTTAAAAAGAAAAATGGAATTGGTTGAACTTGCTGAAAGTTTAAAAGACAGTGAAGACTGGAATGAAACAACTAATACCATGAAGCGTATTCAATCAGATTGGAAAAAGATAGGACACGTGCCTAGAAAATTTTCTGATGATATCTGGAAACGTTTTAAAAATGCGTGTAATCATTATTTTGATAGGTTACATGCTTTAAAAAATGAGCAAAACAAAGAACAATTAGCTACTGTAGAAGCTAAGAAAGATTATATTGAGCAAGTAAAATCTCAAGACATTAAAACAGAAGAAGATGTTGAAAGAGTGTTAGGAGAGTGGAGAGATTTAGGAGCTTTACCTAGAAACGCTCGTCATTTAGACGAGAAATTCAACAAGGCGATGGATGCTCATTTAGAAAAATTGGATCTGAATAGAGTAGATGTTGAAATGATGAAGTTTAAGAATGTAGTAGATTCATATTTATCACAAGAAGATTACAGAAAGTTAGATAGCGAGCAGTTCTTTATCCGTAAGAAGATTGATGAAACTGTAAGGGAAATGCAGCAGTTAGAAAATAATTTAAGCTTTATTTCTAACGCCACAGAAGATAATCCTTTAGTAAAAAATGTTCGTAAGGGAATCCAAGAGTTTAAAGACCAATTAGACCTTTGGCAAGAAAAACTAGACTACTTAAAAAGATTAGATTACTAATCAGATGTAATTTTACAAAACAAAAAAACTCGAATCAAATTGATTCGAGTTTTTTTGTTTTGTTTAACTGTTGTTAAACAGATTTAGAATACACATAAAAGTTTTCATCAACTTCAATGGAAGTTCCTTTCATCGTTTTTGTTTGCCAGTCTTCTGTTGGATATAATAATTCAGACTTTCCATTAATAGTTATTCGTAAAGGCATGTTGAATCCTTTAACAACATTAGTCCAACGATATTTTAACTTGTTGTTTTCAATATGATATTCAAATTCAGGAATATCAACCGTACGTAAGTATTGGTCAAAAATTTTACTTAAATCAATTCCTGATTTTTCAATCATATATTTTTCAATTTCTTGAGTGGTAACTGTTTGATGATAAAAATCTGAGTTTAATCCGCGTAAAATTTGTCGCCATTTTTCATCATTATTTACTAGTTGACGAATGGTGTGCAACATGTTAGCTCCTTTGTAATACATGTCGCCAGAACCTTCGTTATTAACATCATAATGACCTATAATTGGTTTGTCATTTTGAATAGCATCACGAGTTCCTATAACATATTCCGAAGCTGCTTTTTTTCCGTAGTAATAATCTAAAAATAAGTTTTCAGAATAGGCAGTAAAACTCTCATGAATCCACATGTCCGCAATATCTACATTAGTAATGTTGTTGGCAAACCATTCATGACCTGCTTCATGAATTATGATGAAGTCAAACTTTAATCCCCAACCAGTTCCTGATAAATCTCTACCTAAATATCCATTTTTGTATTGGTTTCCGTAAGTTACAGAACTTTGATGTTCCATTCCTAAATACGGAACTTCTACAAGTTTAAATCCATCTTCATAAAAAGGGTATTTACCAAACCAATGCTCAAAAGCTTTCATCATTTTAGGAGCATCTTTAAATTGCTCTTTTGCTTTTTCTAAATTGTCTCTAAGTACATAGTAGTTCATATCTAATTCACCATCTTCTCCTTGATATTTCTCAGAAAAGTGAACATAATCTCCAATATTCACATTTACTCCGTAGTTATTAATAGGATTGTCTACAAACCAGTGGTATGTAGTTGTGTTGTCATTGTGTTGTTCAATATTGCGTAAGCGACCATTAGAAACATCCATTAAGTTTTTAGGTACGCGAACACTAATTGCCATACTATCTACTTCATCGTACATGTGGTCTTTGTTAGGCCACCAAACACTAGCTCCTAAACCTTGGCAAGAAGTAGCAACAAAATGTTTTCCATTATTATCTTTTTTCCAAGAAAAACCTCCATCCCAAGGAGCTCTAATCGCTTCTTTAGGATTTCCTTCATAATAAATATCAATTGATTGAATTTCTCCTGTCTTTTGAGAATCTTGTAACTGAATGAAATGCGCATTTCCTTCAGAAACAACTTTTAATTCTTTATTGTTTTGGGTAACTTTAGTAATCTTTAAAGGAGATTGTAAGTCTATCTGTAAAACTTGATGAGGTTTTAAAACTTTGTATTGTACGGTGTTTTTTCCTTCAATGAATTTTTTATCAGGATTAACAGTAACATTCAAATGATAGTAGGTTAAGTCCCACCAAGATCTTTCTGGTGTAATAGATCCACGTAAAGAATCTTGACGTGTAAATGTTTCACTTTTTGAAAATAATGAAGTGCTTTTTTGAGCGGTTGTAGAAGAGCATCCAGCAATTAAAAAAGCCAAAGATGTCATAAAAACAGATAAGGAAAATGTTTTTTTATACATAGTGTTTGTTCTTGAGAGATAAAACGCTAAGATAAGTTTTAAAGTTTTTTTATTGGAACTAACTTTAAGATATTTGCTTAAAATTACAAGCATGTCAAAAACAGTTTTCATTACAGGAGCTTCTTCAGGAATAGGGAAATCTATCGCTTTATATCTGCATGACAAAGGATATACGGTGTTTGGAACAAGCAGGAATCCTGATAAGGTTAATGTCCCATTTCAAATGGTAGCTTTAGATGTTACGAATGAAGAGTCGATTAAAAATGCGGTATTAGAAGTAGTAACGAAAGTAGGAAAAATTGATGTGTTGATTAATAATGCAGGAAAAGGAATTACTGGCCCTATTGAAGATACACCGACAGAAGAAATGAAAGAGAATTTTAATACGAATTTCTTCGGAGTTATTGATGTGATTAAAGCTGTGTTACCTTATATGCGCGAGCAGAAATCTGGAATGATTATTAACACTACATCGATTGCTGGTTATATGGGATTACCTTTTAGAGGAATTTATTCTTCGAGTAAAGGAGCTTTAGAATTGGTAACAGAAGCATTGAGTATGGAGGTTAAAAGCTTCGGAATTAAAGTGGTAAATGTAGCTCCAGGTGATTTTGCTACGAATATTGCGGCAGGAAGATATCATACGCCAGTTTTTGAAAACTCTGCATACAAAGAAAAATATGCTGAAAACTTAGCGTTGATGGATGCCCATGTTGATTCTGGCGCAGACCCAAAAGTAATGGCGAAAGCAATTCATCAAATTATACAAAATAAAAATCCGAAGATTCATTATAAAGTGGGTGGGTTTATGGAGAAATTCTCGATAGTTTTAAAAAGAGTATTGCCTGATAAAGTTTACGAAAAACTCTTAATGAATCATTATAAGCTATGAGAAAAGTAATTACAATTACTATTTTAATCTTTTATTCATCAATTTCTATGTCGCAAGAATTAAAAGGTAAGTGGTTAATGATGAAAGATGGTGATACCTATTCTGTACCTACCATCCCAATTCTAGAATTTACTAATAACACTATTAATTTCTATGATTTTGATGAGCCGGATTATGAAATTAATCAAAATACATATGTGGTAAAGGGGGATTACATCGAAATTAAAAGGAATGCAAAAGAGGAAAAAGAGAGGTTTGAATTCTTAGAGGAAAACGTTCTTAAAATTTATCACAATGTTATTTATAATGAAAGAGATACTGTTCTTCCATCTTTTTATGTGAGAGTTTTACCAACAAAAACTACTTTAAAGAAGGAAGAGATAGAGGAGGTTATTTATTCTGGTAATTTTAATAATAAAAAAATAGAGATTAAGTTTCGTAGAAAAATAGAAGAGTATTTAGCTGAAGTTAAGAAAGAAAGCAAATCTTTAAATTATTTAAAAAATGAGTTCTTTATAGAGAAGTTAGATGATACTTTTGTAGTGTCTTCTTATGGTAATGGGAAGCGTGAGTTAATTTTACTAATAGACGAAGTAGATTCTGAAAGCATAATCTTATCTGGTTTTATAAAAAAACCTTATCGTTTCAAACTAAATAAAATTGCGGATTGATTTTTCATAACTATCTTTGTTTTTTATATAAATTTTTGAACACAACTAGATAAATATATACAAGATGAAATTTTTTATTGACACGGCTAACTTAGACCAAATTAGAGAAGCGCAAGCTTTAGGTATTTTAGACGGAGTAACAACCAATCCTTCATTAATGGCAAAAGAAGGAATTACAGGTGAAGAAAACATTATCAACCATTACAAAGCTATTTGCGAAATTGTTGATGGAGATGTTTCTGCTGAAGTAATTTCTACTGATTTTGATGGAATGATAAAAGAAGGTGAAGCGTTAGCTGCATTACATCCACAAATTGTGGTAAAATTACCTATGATTGCAGATGGTGTTAAAGCATGTAAATATTTCTCTGATAAAGGAATTAAAACAAACGTAACTTTAGTGTTTTCTGCAGGTCAAGCATTGTTAGCGGCAAAAGCAGGAGCAACTTATGTGTCTCCATTTATTGGTCGTTTAGATGATATTTCTACAGATGGATTGAATTTAATTTCAGAAATCCGTCAAATTTATGATAACTATTTATTTGATACACAAATCTTAGCGGCATCTGTACGTCACACAATGCATATTATCGATTGTGCTAAATTAGGAGCCGATGTTATGACAGGTCCTTTAAGTGCAATTGAAGGATTATTAAAACATCCATTAACAGATATTGGTTTAGCTAAGTTTTTAGAAGATTATAAAAAAGGAAACTAACCAACAAAGTTGGTTTTAGTATTTTGTCATTCCCGCGAAAGCGGGAATCTCATTTTTTAAAAGATATGTACCCAAAAAAGGAACTCGCACAACTTGTTATTACTGCATGTCATGAATTTGATGTTGATAATGTAGTTATTTCTCCAGGTTCTCGTAATGCACCACTTACTGTCGGATTTTCAAATCATCCAAAAATAAATGCATTAAGTGTAGTAGATGAACGTTGTGCTGCTTTTTTTGCGTTAGGAATAGCGCAACAAACTCAAAAACCTGTGGTAATTACATGTTCTTCAGGTTCGGCTTTATTAAACTATTATCCAGCAATTGCTGAGGCGTATTATAGTCAAATTCCGTTAATAGTAATTTCTGCGGATAGACCAAAACATTTAATTGATATTGGTGATGGACAAACCATTCGCCAAGAGAATGTGTTTGAAAATCATATTTTGTTTTCAGCGAATTTGATAGAAGAAGATGAGCAGTTAAAAAATAACGCTGACTTATTGACAAAAGCGATGCAAACGGCTATCACTCAAAAAGGGCCAGTTCATATCAATGTTCCGTTTGATGAGCCTTTATATGAAACAGTAGAAGAACTAATCATCTTTTGATTTAGAAAAATTAGCTTCAATTTGGAATGCTTCAACTAGAAAAATGATTTTAGTAGGAAGTAGTTTTCCTAATGTTGAATTACAAAAGGTTTTATCGAAGTATGCAGAAGATGATTCCGTAATAATTTTAACTGAAACGACTTCTAATATATATCATCCGAAGTTTATTAATAGTATTGATAAGGTAATTTTTCCTGTGTCTTCTGAGGAGTTTGAGGAATTTAAACCTGAAATATTGGTAACTTTAGGAGGAATGGTGATTTCAAAGAAAATTAAACAGCTCTTACGAAAATCACCGCCAAAACATCATTGGCATATTGATGAGCTTGGAGCAATGGATACTTATCATTGTTTGTCAGAATTTGTACAAACTAATTCTGCTGAATTTTTAACAAGCTTGTTTGAAACGAACGAAAATGTTGAAAGCGATTATCAGCAAAAATGGTTAGAAGAAAAGGGTAGAAGGGCTGAGAAACATGAAGCGTACATGCAAAAATGTGAGTATTCAGATTTAAAAGTCTTTGAAGCAATCTTAGAAAAATTGCCTAACGAATCACAGTTGCAAATTAGTAACAGTTCAACGATTCGATATTCTCAATTATTTGATGTGAATTCTACTTTAAGAGTATTTTGTAACAGAGGAACAAGTGGTATAGATGGTAGTACAAGTACTGCTGTTGGTGCAGCGTTTTCCGATGAGAAACCAACAACGTTTATTACAGGAGATTTAAGCTTCTTTTACGATAGTAATGCTTTGTGGAATACAAATATTCCGAAGAATTTTAGAATTATAATATTAAACAATGCAGGAGGTGGCATTTTTAGGTTTATTCCTGGGCCATTGAAGACGAATGCGGCAGATTATTTTGAAACTCCTCATAACTTAACGGCAGAACATTTGGCAAAAATGTATGGCTTTGAATATGTTCAGGTAGCAGATTTAAAAGAGTTGAATGCAGAGTTAAATGAGTTTTATTCAGAAACTGAACAACCAAAAATAATGGAGATATTTACTCCAAAAGAAATAAATGATGTAGTTTTAAAGAACTATTTTAAAAACTTATAAGATGGAATTAAAAGAAGGTGATAAGGTAGATTTAGTTATTGGAGTTCAAACAGCTTTAGGTTATACGGTTTTAATTAATGAATCGTATGAAGGTTTGTTGTATAATAACGAGGTTTTTAGCGATGTAGAAGAAGGAATGCGTACCGTGGGTTACGTAAAAAAGATACGTGAAGATGAAAAGATAGATGTATCGTTACGTCCGCAAGGTTTTAAGAATGTAATTGATTCTGATGTAGATAAAGTATTACGAAAGCTAGAAGAGAAAGGCTTTTTATTATTGACAGATAAAAGCTCTCCCGAATCAATTAAATTTCACTTGCAAATGAGTAAAAAAGCATTCAAGAGAGCTATTGGCAGTTTGTATAAAGACAAAAAGATAGAATTAGAAGAGGATAGAATAGTGTTAAAATAACCTATTCTTGACCTTCTTCTTCTTGTTGTTCTATGTTTTCATTTTCGATTATTTCTTCAGTAGGATTTTCTTTCTTTTCCGTTTTCATTAAATCGTTTACACGTTTAATATTTTCATAAAAAGCATCCGCATTAGGGTTTGAAGGATCCATTTTTCCGTAAGCAGCTTTATAGTAAAAATCTGCTTTTTCATATTCTTTTCCTAACTCATAATACTTACCAATGTAAAAATCTCCCATGTGTGAGTCTGGGTATTTTATCATAACAAAGTCGCCTAAAACTCTAAGATAATCACCATCTTGTCTGTCAATAACGATATCTTCAATAACAAAAATATCATCCAAACGAACATTTAAATTTGATCCATATAAATATTGAATATCTAAGTATTTTTTCTCAACATATTTAATAGCGTCTAGCGGAGCTAAGTCTTTAACATTCGCTTCAAATTCCTCTTTAGTGATTTTTGAATACAAAGCAAACATTTGATTGAATGCCCTTGGAATTGTTTCGGCAATAACCGCTAGGTGGTTAGGAGCATTAGGGAATTCATCAAAATTAACATGTAAGTTTTTAGCTTCGTAAGAAGTTACTAATGTTTTGATTTCACTGAACAAATTGTATTGCTTAGAGTCTATATATTTCTTGTTATTACTAGTGTATAAAAAGTAAGTGTTATCTATAGAACCTAATCTGTTTAAAGAATAAGATTCTATAATAGCAGGAGCAAATTGAGGAAACTCTGGGGTAATGCAAATAAGTGAGTTAAAAACAGGTTGCTCATCTTTTAAGTAATGAGTTATAAAGTTAGCTGCTTTACCTTCACCAACAATTGTCATAAAAGGAGAAGTTCTAAAATTACCTTCCATAAAAGGAATTAACTCGTGTTTTATAAAGTTGAAAAAATGTGCCCCAGAAGTAGTTAAAGCATTGTTAGCAGGTATTATTGAAACATCCTTTCCGTAGGTTTCTTTCATGTCAATTCCAACAACAATTTGTCTAGGCGCTTTATCTACATTAGCATACAGTTTTGCGTTTCCTACATATAAATCAAAAAGGTACTCATCTCCTAATACAATTGCTAACGGATAATTAGTAGTTTCGTTGGCATCATAACCTTGAGGAAGATAAATTTTAACATTTCTGCTTCCAATTAACTCATCAGAATTAACTTTCTGAGAAATTATTTTTTGAGAGAAAAGAGTGGTACTAATTAAAAGGGCGAATAATAAATATAGTTGTCTCATATTAGGGGTAAATTAGATCGTTCAAATATAGAAAAGAAAAATAAAGTTATTATGTTATTTTTGTACATCTAAATAACGACAATATTTTAAAATTATGATACAACCAGATTGGAAAGTTGCCAAAGAATACGAAGATATTACCTATAAAAAATCACATAATGTAGCAAGAATAGCATTTAACAGACCAAATGTGCGTAATGCATTTCGTCCTAAAACTACATCTGAACTATTAGATGCTTTCCAAGATGCGCATGAAGACACCAATATTGGAGTTGTATTATTATCAGCAGAAGGACCATCAACCAAAGACGGGGTTTGGAGTTTTTGCTCTGGAGGAGATCAAAATGCACGTGGACATCAAGGTTATGTAGGAGATGATGGTTACCACCGATTAAATATTTTAGAAGTACAACGTTTAATCCGTTTTATGCCTAAAGCAGTAATCTGTGTGGTTCCTGGTTGGGCAGTAGGTGGTGGACATAGTTTACATGTAACTTGTGATTTAACGTTAGCAAGTAAAGAGCATGCGATTTTTAAACAAACAGATGCCGATGTAACTTCGTTTGATGCAGGGTATGGATCAGCATATTTAGCTAAAATGGTAGGACAAAAGAAAGCGCGTGAAATCTTTTTCTTAGGAAGAAATTACTCAGCGCAAGAAGCGTATGAAATGGGAATGGTAAATGCTGTTATTCCTCATGACGAATTAGAGCAAACAGCTTTTGATTGGGCACAAGAAATTTTAGCAAAGTCACCAACTTCAATAAAAATGTTAAAGTTTGCAATGAACTTAACAGACGATGGAATGGTTGGACAACAAGTATTTGCAGGAGAAGTAACACGTTTAGCTTATATGACCGATGAAGCTAAAGAAGGACGTGATGCGTTTTTAGAAAAACGTAAGCCTAACTTCCCAAAAACTTGGATACCTTAAAAGCCTACCCTAACCCTCCCAAAGGGAGGGCGTTAGTTTGAGTAAATTATAAAAATAAAAGAGTATTATTTTTCCCTTTGGGGAAATTAAAAGGGGCTTATGAAAATAATTTGTATTGGTCGCAATTACGCAAAACATATAGAAGAATTAGCGAATGAAAAACCAGAAAACCCTGTAGTTTTCTTAAAACCAGATTCGGCTATTCTTCCAAAGAAAATGCCATTTTTTATCCCACCATTTTCAAATGATGTACATTATGAGGTAGAAGTATTGGTAAAAATAAACAAAGTAGGAAAACATATTTCTCCAAAATTTGCTCATAAATATTACGATACTGTCGGATTAGGAATCGACTTTACTGCACGAGATGTACAAGCAGAGTGTAAAGAAAAAGGGTTGCCATGGGAAAAGGCGAAAGCTTTTGATGGCAGTGCCATTGTTGGAGAGTTTTATCCGAAAGAAGAGTTTGATTTAGAAAATATTTCTTTTCAACTACAAAAGAATGATGAGGTGGTTCAAGATGGAAACACGTCTAGTATGTTATGGAAGATTGATGAGTTGGTAAGTTATGTGTCGCAGTATTTCACCTTAAAAAAAGGAGATATTATTTTTACAGGTACCCCAGCAGGTGTTGGTAAAGTAGTAGAAAACGACATATTAACAGGAACTATTGAAGGAAGACAAGCTTTTGAAATAAAAGTAAAATAAAATATCCCGCTTCGGCGGGATTCTTTTTTAGAGATAACCAAATGAATGCAGAAATTATAACGATAGGAGATGAAATTCTTATCGGGCAAATAGTGGATACCAATTCACAATGGATTGGTCAGGAACTCAATAAAATTGGAGTTTCGGTTTATCAAATATCTTCTATCCAGGACGAAAAACAGCACATATTAAATGCGTTAAAAGAAGCAGAAAGTAGGGTAGATATAGTCATTATTACTGGAGGGTTAGGACCTACCAAAGATGACATCACAAAAAAAACAATTGCTGAATATTTTCAAGATGAAAAGGTTGTTGAATATCCAGAGGTAATCAACCATATTAAACATTTATTCAAGAAGGTCAATCATCCATTTAATGAAGTTCAAAAATATCAAGCGCAGCTTCCCTCAAAAGCAACCTTGTTAATGAATCGTTTTGGAACGGCACCTGGAATGTGGTTTTATGAAAATAATACGGTTTTTGTATCGCTACCAGGAGTTCCCTATGAAATGAAAGGATTGATGAAAGAAGAAGTATTACCAAGACTTCAATCAACTTTTAAGTTACCTTTTATTTTGCATAGAACCATTATGACGGCAGGTACAGGTGAAACCATTATTGCTGAAAGAATTTCTGAATGGGAAGATAATTTACCTGATTTTATAAAACTAGCCTATTTACCATCTTTTGGTAGTGTTCGTTTGCGTTTGTCAGCAAAAGGAAATGATAAAGAATTACTAACCCAAGAGATGGAGAAGCAAGTTGCAACGCTGTATACTCTGATTCCAGAGATTATTGTTGGCGATGATAATGAAACTTCATTAGAAAAAGAAGTAGGGAAGTTGCTGCAACAATACGGAAAAACAGTTTCAACTGCTGAAAGTTTGACAGGAGGAAAAATTGCATCCACTATTGTTTCCGTTTCAGGGGCTTCTAATTATTTTACGGGCGGATTTATAACCTATACAGCTGATTTAAAACAACAACTATTAGGAGTTTCAAAAGAAATAATTAATGAGTTTACTGTAGTAAGTAAAGAAGTTGCTGAAGCAATGGCAAAAGGATGTTTAGGTAAATTAAAAACGGATTATGCCATAGCAGTTACAGGAAATGCAGGACCAACTACCGATCATAATGATAAGAGTGTAGGCTTGGTGTATATTGCCATTGCTAGTAAAAACGGAGTAGAAGTGCAAGAGTTTAACTTTGGGCAACCTAGAGAAAAAGTAATCAATAGAACGGTAACTAAATCTTTAGAACTTTTACAGTCAATCATATTAAAATAATTAGTATTTTTGCCGCCGTTACGCTTCCAAATAGGTTAGATGCTGAACCTAAGTTTTGAATGGATTAAAATAATTTAAAATTTAATCGAGAATATTTTTGTGCAATAAATTAAATTGCATAAATTTGCACCTCGTTTAGAAATAACACTAAAAACTGTCAAGAAGATGTCTAGAGTTTGTGAATTAACAGGAAAAAAAGCGATGGTAGGTAACAATGTATCTCACGCTTTAAATAGAACTAAAAGAAGATTTAACGCTAATTTAATGACTAAGCGTTTTTATATTCCAGAAGAAGATAAATGGATTACTTTAAAAGTATCTGCTTCTGCATTAAAAAATATTAATAAAAAAGGAATCTCTGCGGTTATCAAAGAAGCAAGAGCTAACGGTTTCTTAACTAAATAATTCCTTACTTAGATAAAATTTTAGAGAGATGGCAAAAAAAGGAAACAGAGTTCAAGTAATTTTAGAATGTACTGAGCACAAAGCATCTGGGCAACCAGGAACTTCTCGTTATATTACAACTAAGAACAAAAAGAATACTCCTGATAGAATGGAATTAAAGAAATTTAATCCAATCTTAAAGAAGATGACAGTTCATAAAGAAATTAAATAATTAGCTACGGCGTAAATTTTATATAAAATGGCAAAGAAATCAGTAGCAACGTTACAAACAGGTTCGAAAAGATTAACCAAAGCTATCAAAATGGTAAAATCTCCAAAATCAGGAGCTTACACATTTGTTGAGGCTATTATGGATCCAACACAAGTAAACGACTTTTTTGCAAAAAAGTAATTCTTGTATACAGTTTAAAGAAAAGCTACTTTCGTTAGAGAGTAGCTTTTTTTTTTTATATTTACAAATTAGTACTCTGTGTGTAGTTAAAAATTTGGGCGTTACCCTAAAGGGTCGGGCTTTCGGCAGTCGCTTCCCGAAGCATCGGGAGAGCTCCAAAAAATGCCTCAATCCCTAACGCAAGAGTAACCGTTTAATGACAATTTGACTGTATTAATAAAATGGTATAGTTTTTAACCTATAATAGCCATTATAAAATTTAACAATGAGTTTTTTTAAGAAAATCTTCTCAAAAGAGAAAAAAGAAACCTTAGATAAGGGATTAGAAAAAACCAAATCAAGTTTTTTCTCTAAATTATCAAAAGCAGTTGCAGGAAAAGCAAAGGTAGATGATGATGTGTTAGATAATTTAGAAGAAGTACTCGTGTCGTCTGATGTAGGAGTAGAAACTACCTTAAAAATTATTGATAGAATTGAAGAAAGAGTATCTCGTGATAAGTATTTGGGTACCGATGAGTTAAATCAAATTCTACGCGAAGAAATTGCAGGTTTATTATCAGAAACCAATACTGGTGATGAAACCGATTTTACGATTCCAGCAAACACGAAACCGTATGTGTTAATGGTGGTTGGAGTAAACGGAGTAGGTAAAACAACTACGATTGGTAAGTTAGCTTCACAGTTTAAAAAGAAAGGTTTAAAAGTGGTTTTAGGAGCTGCTGACACGTTTAGAGCAGCTGCGATTGATCAATTACAAGTTTGGGCAGACAGAACAGATGTGCCAATTGTACGTCAAGAAATGGGGTCTGATCCAGCTTCTGTAGCTTTCGATACTGTTCAGTCAGGAGTTAATCAAGATGCAGATGTAATTATTATTGACACCGCAGGTCGTTTACATAATAAAGTTAACTTAATGAATGAGTTGACAAAGATTAAACGAGTAATGCAAAAAGTAGTACCAGATGCACCGCATGATGTATTGTTGGTTTTAGATGGTTCTACAGGTCAAAATGCCTTTGAGCAAGCGAAACAATTTACCAAAGCAACGGAAGTAACTTCGTTAGCAGTAACCAAATTAGATGGTACTGCCAAAGGAGGAGTAGTTATAGGTATTTCTGACCAATTTCAAATTCCTGTAAAATATATTGGAGTAGGAGAAGGTATCGACGATTTACAAGTGTTTAACAAGCATGAATTTGTAGACTCGTTTTTTAAATAGAAAATAAATAGGTGATAGTTCTAATATCATTTTTTTGTTTATTCGAAAGATCACTTAAATCATTCCAAAGGAGCAATAACTCAAAAGACCAAGTTTTAAGCTTGGTTTTTTTAGCTTGAATTTTTTGCTTTAGTTCTTCAAGGTTTTCATTAGAATAATTATTTACTGATATCTTTTCTACAAATTCAAGATATTCTTTTAGTAGTAAGTAATTGGAGTTTTTAGGAATTAAGGTTGACAATTCTTTGTTGAATTCATCAAACTCTTTATGTTTTCCTGCGATGATGTAAACTTCAAGTAAACTTAAATGAGTTCCCCAAGATTTAGGGTTTTGTTGAGTTTGCTTATTATAAAAAGCTATTTGGTTATCAAAGTATAACTTATAATTTGAATCGTTGATTTTTTTTGCCAATAGAGCGGTTCTTGACCAGTATTGAGGAGAGAATTTATCAGCTAATGTTTTAAATGTTTTGATAGCACTGATAGTGTCTTTTAATCGTAGGTGACTTAAAGCTTTAAATCTAAAGTTAGGAACAACTGAGTTTAAAAATCGAATGTTTTGGCTTGTGTCTTTTTTAATGGTGATATCTGCGTAATGAATACAGTCTTTATAGTTTTTTGTTTTGTATAAAGCCTCTATATAGCTATCATCATACAAGGTTTTTAAAGCAGCTTCTTTATTTATTTCAATAGCTTTGTTTGCATAGGTAATATATTCTTCATATTTATTTTTTTTACTTGAGTAGCTTTTCTTATTAGCAACTTTAGCAAAAGCAATTGCCATTTCGTCCGTTTTAGGTAAATCATTTTCAGAAATTATATTGTGTTCTAACAGTAGTAAACTAATCTGATTTTTATTATTTCTATAAGTATTTAAATTTTTTGAGTTCCTACTTATATTGAGAGAAGTTAAGTATTGAGCATTTTTAATGTCTTTAGGTAATTCAGTGATTAAATTATCAGAAAGATTTAAATCTTTTACTTTAAAAGTATTCCAGTTATGGACAGGTAACTTCTTTATGGAACAATTCGAAACATCTAAAGTGTAGTTGTAAGAGTTACTATTTTCTAATATGTTAACAACATTATTGAAGTCTATAGTGTTGTTAGATAAATCAATAAATTCAAGTTTGTTTAGCTTAGAAAAACTATCTGGAAGTGTAGTTAACATATTTTTCTTTCTAGCTAGTCTAGTATAAGTTGTATCCTTAATAAATTTACCTTTAAGATGATTGTACTTTTCAACTCTAAAAGCATGATTTTTCTTGTTATTTAAGTATAACTTTTTTAAGCTATTTAGTCCACCAAAACTATCAGGTAAACTTGTAAGGTTGTTATGAGAGAGTTCTAGCCTTTCCAAAGAAGATAAGTCACCAAAACTATCAGGTAGTGTGGTTAAAAAGTTCGAGTTTCCTTGTAGGGTAGATAGCTTTTTTAAATTTCCAAACTTTTTTGGAAGATAAGTAATGTCGTTTGCAGTAATATTTAAAGTTTGTAAATTATGAAGTTTAGAAAAAGAGCTAGGTAATTTGTATAGTAGGTTTTGAGAAAGATTTAAGTAAGTTAAAGAACTAAGATTCCCGATATTTTTAGGTAGTTCTTTTATGTAGTTATCCTCTAAAAATAAAGTGTCTAGATTTTTAAGATTTGTTATGGATCTAGGAACAGAAGTTAACTTATTATTGTTAATTTTAAAAAACGTAATGTTTTTTAAATCCCCTATTTCTTTAGGCAAACTTTTGAGTTGATTGTTATTAATTGAAAAATGCTTAAGAAGCTTTAATTTTCCAATACTCTTAGGAAGGGTTTTTATTCTATTGTAATAAAGTTTTAAAGTGTTTAAACTAGATAGTTTATCTATTTCATTATCAATACTTATTATATTACTTCCTTGTATTTCGACTCTTTTTAAATTTTTTAAATCATAAAATGATTTCGGAAGTTTTTTGAACTTGTTATTAGAAGAATAAAAAAGTTCTAAATTTTTGAAATATTTAATATTTTCAGATAGGCTGTCTAATTTACAATTAGTTAATTTTAACTCTTTTATTTTAGGATTATTTTCTCCTATTATTTTAAAAAAAGAATCACTGTTTTTTATAGGCGAATTAATAGTTAATTTTTCAAGACCTTGTAAATGTTTCAATTCTTTTAAAATAGAATCGTTCAAGTTTTCAAAACTAATGGATAAGTGTAGTTTTTTAAGATTGTTTTTTGAAAGAGCTTTTAAATATTGCTTCTTTTTATTTGGGTAATAGTCACATTTCAAAATTAAATTTTCAAAGGTGTTGTTTTCTGGGATTTGAGGGATATTTCTAGCAATGAAAGCAAGATCTCTTAGTTTTAGTTCTTGAAAATTTTTGTTCATCAAAATAGTTGGCGAAAAAGAATAAAAAGCAATTCCTTTTAAGCTTTTTACTTTTTTAAGTTCATAAAATCCCTTGTCGTAATCCCAATTATGAAAACTATAAAAAATTAGATTTTTTAACTTTGAAAGCTTGTTCAAGTTTTTAGGGAAATTTATTTTTGTAGTGTCACTTCCAAAAAGTTTTCCATTGTCAAATTTAATTAGCTCTATATTTGGGCACAAAGACAAATCATCTATAACTTCTTCTAGATTTATGTCTTTATTAATTTTAATATAAGCATATCGAATTTTTTCAAGTGTTTTTATATCATTTTTATAGGCTTCGATATCCTTTTTATTGTATTTGAAATAATAATGATACCCAAAACGATTTAGGCGTTCTATTGGTTCTGCTGATTTTGAATTGAAAAAAGTTAAATAATCGTTGTAATCTTCATAAAAATCTTGAGAGAAAATAAATAGAGTTTGAAATGTAAAAAGAAAGAGTAATATTTTTTTCATTTTCAATTTTTTAAGCAAAATAAGTAAAAAATCACATTTTTTAAAATGATTAAGCTGTATTTTTGCACTCGTTTAAACATATACTATGCGTACTAAAACAACAAAACAAAACAAAATCAACGTAGTTACTTTAGGTTGCTCAAAAAACGTTTACGATAGTGAAGTGTTAATGGGGCAGTTAAAGGCCAATGGTAAAGAGGTGGTTCATGAAGATGAAAATGACGAAGGAAATATTGTAGTAATCAATACCTGTGGTTTTATTGGTAAAGCCAAAGAAGAAAGTGTGGAGACTATTTTACACTACGCACAAAAGAAGGAAGAAGGTAAAGTTGATAAAGTATTTGTTACGGGTTGTTTAAGTGAGCGTTACAAACCAGATTTGGAAGCTGAAATTACCAATGTAGATCAGTATTTTGGTACGCACGATTTACCAAATTTGTTAAAAGTTTTAGAAGCAGATTATAAGCATGAGTTAATAGGAGAACGTTTAACAACTACTCCAGACCATTATGCGTATTTAAAAATTGCGGAAGGTTGCGATCGACCATGTTCGTTTTGTGCCATTCCGTTAATGCGTGGTAAACATGTTTCTACTCCAATAGAAGATTTGGTTACTGAAGCTACCAAGTTAGCGGAAAAAGGTATCAAAGAAATCATGCTAATCGCGCAAGATTTAACTTATTACGGGTTAGATATCTATAAAAAACGTGCCTTAGCAGATTTATTAAAGGAATTGGTAAAAGTAGACGGAATTGAGTGGATTCGTTTACACTATGCTTTCCCAACAGGTTTCCCAATGGATGTGTTAGAAGTAATGAAGAACGAACCAAAGGTTTGTAATTATTTAGATATTCCGTTACAGCATATCAATACCGAGATTTTAAAATCGATGAAGCGTGGTACGACACACGAAAAAACAACAGCATTGATTCATAAATTCCGGGAGGCGGTTCCTGATATGGCCATTCGTACAACGTTAATTGTTGGATATCCAGGAGAAACTGAAGAGCAATTCCAAGAATTGAAAGATTGGGTAGAGGAGATGCGTTTCGAGCGTTTAGGGGCTTTTGAGTACTCACACGAAGAAAATACCGGAGCGTATGTTTTAGAAGACGATGTGCCTGCTGATGTAAAGTTCAGACGTGTGAACGAAATTATGGAAGTGCAATCGCAAATTTCTTGGGAATTGAATCAAGAGAAAATAGGAAAAACATTCAAATGTTTATTCGATAGAAAAGATGGAGAGTACTATTACGGACGTACCGAATTTGACTCACCAGATGTAGATAATGACGTAATTGTTGATGCTCGTGAGTATTATATAAAGCTTGGAGAATTTATTGATATCGAGATTTTTGATGCAGGAGACTTTGATTTACATGGAAAGCCTGTGGTAAAACAAGAAAGACCAGTTCCTTTAAATCAGAAGAGAAAATAGTTTGGGGTGTAGGCTTCAGGCGGTATGCTATAAGCTTTTGGTTTTTTTGAGTTTGAATAATGATAAAAATTTAACATTCCAATAATCTAAGTATCTAATCATCTAAGGTATAATGAAAAAAGCCTATTTTAACTGGAGTTCAGGAAAAGACTCATCATTAGCATTGTATAAAATTGTACAACAAAAAGAATACGATGTACAAAAGTTGATTACGAATGTAAATCAAGACTATCAACGTGTTTCAATGCATGGCTTACATGAAGATTTGTTAGATGCACAGGCTGAAAGTATTGGAATTCCATTAGAAAAAATATATTTTCCTGCTGAAGTTACCATGGATTTGTACAATCAAAAGATGAAGGAGAAAACTGCTGAGTTAAAAGAAGCTGGACTTGTAAATGGTATTTTTGGTGATATTTTTTTAGAAGATTTAAGAGCTTATCGTGATTCGAAGCTACAAGAGGTTGGAATTACAGGAGTGTATCCACTTTGGAGACAAGATACTAAAGAGTTACTTAGAGAGTTTTTAGCTTTAGGTTTTAAAACGATTACTGTTTGTGTCAATGCTAAATTATTAGGTGAAGAGTTTGTAGGAAGAGTTATTGATGAAGATTTTATCAATGAACTTCCTGATGGAGTTGATGTTTGCGGAGAGAATGGAGAGTTTCATACCTTTTGTTATGATGGTCCTATTTTTAAGAAACCAGTAGAATTTGAAATAGGAGTAAAGATGTTGAAGTCGTACACTTTACATACAAATGATGATGATAACTGTTATCAAGATTCAAAGAAAACTAAGAAGTCAGAAGAAACTACTAATAAAAACTATGATAGAAGTTTTTGGTATTGTGATTTACAGTTAAAAAAATAAATTACTTACTGTTTTTAGTAATTCTTTAGCAGGCGCATTTTCTAAACAAGAATTACACGCATTGTACATAAACAAGCAATCGATAAAATCGGTAAGCATATGAAGTAGCAATCCTAAACCAATAATATTATAAGGTCTTTTAAAAAAGAGCAATACAACATAGAAACCAATTGCGTAGTAGGAGTGGAGTATATGAAACCCAAAACTACATCGATTGGGATCAAATATAGGGCTTGCTAATAAGTGATCTAAATCTACCAGCATAGTTGCTAGTAGTATTACAGCAACTTTTTTCCAATCTTTTCTAAAAAAGAAGAAAGCGATTAAAACAGGAAATCCGAAATGTAAAAAGTAGTGAATAAATGTCTGCATTTACTTAACTTATAAGATTAAACTACTTCTTTTTCTAAGGCTAAAAAGTGAGTAATCTTTAAATTATTACTATTGTGTAGAGGAATAATATGTAATTCACACTTATAAGTAGATTGGTCTTTTCTGTAATTGATAATTACATCCTTAAAAGGTTTACCTTGTGAAAGTTTTGTTTGTATTCTTTTTCTAGTATTTTCTGTAGTTTTTTCGCCCTGTAAAAAACGTGGAGTTTTGTTTAAAGCAAACTCTTTTTTATACCCTGTCATTTTGGTAAAACCATTACTTACCCAAAGTATTTTTTTTTCAACATTAGTAAGAACTAAAGACTCATAATAGTTCTCTTTTATAACTGTTGAAACATTGTCTTTCCAGTTGAAGTTCTCAGAGAAGGTCTTTATGGTGTCAAGATCATTGAATAGTTCTTTTTCAAAAAACAAGTCTTGAATTCCCCAGCTTAGAAGGTTTACACTTTTTTTAGAAGAAGGTTGAAGATCAGTGTTAATTTCTGAATACTTTTCTTCCTCTAAATTAGATGCATAAATGTCTAAAGCCATCATTTTGGTTAGGTCATTTTTCATGTCAACTAAATAAATACTTTTTTAGGAAAAATTAAAATTTTTCAAAAACTCCTAATCCAAATAAGGCAAAATCATATTTAACAGGGTCTTTAGCGTCAAAATCTCTTAAAGTAAGGTCTAGTTCTTGAATTGCTTTCCAATCATTTTGTTTTCGAGTAAGAATTTTTAGTTTTCGAGCAATATTTCCTGTATGAACATCTAACGGACAATGTAAATGAGCTGGTGAGTGGGTTTTCCATATGCCTAAATCAACTCCAGTGGTATTATCGCGAACCATCCAACGTAAAAACATGTTTATTCGTTTTGAAGCTGATCCTTTTAACGGATCAGAAACATGCTTTAAAGTTCTTGGTTGATGTGGGGTTTCAAAAAAGACTTGTTTGAAATGATGTATAGCGTGTTGGTAATTATCAGCGTTGTTTTTTGGTTGTAAGACAGTTTCTAATCCGCCATGATTTTGATAGATGTTTTTTAACGATTGAACAAAAAACTTAAAATCATCGGCATTAAATGTTCTGTGTACAAATCCGTCAAAATTAGCAAGGTCTTCTTCAGAATGATTCATGATAAAATCGTACGGAGAATTCCCCATTAAATCCATCATTTTATGGGAGTTGTTAATAATCATTTTACGATTTCCCCAAGCAATGGTTGCTGCTAAAAAACCAGCAATTTCAATATCTTCTTTTACTGAAAATTGATGCGGAATTTGAATAGGGTCGCTATCAATAAAATCCGGATTGTTGTATTGTATTACCTTTTCGTCTAAAAATTCTTTGAGTTCCGTTTTGTTCATTTTACATTAAATCTCCTGCAAAACTAAGCAAAACGAAGAAAGCATTATAGCAAGCGTGTAATAAGATACTCCATGCTAAACCAAATCGAACTCTGATAAACCCAAGGTAACCTCCTAAAATAGTTTGAGGAGCCACCAATATGGGAGCTAATAACAACACGTTGGTAGTAATGTTGAAATTGGTTAAATGCACCAATCCGAAAAGTATAGCAAAAACATAAAAAGCTATTTTGAACGATTTTTTACTTTGGAATAAAGTGATTGGAGCTCTAAAAAATATTTCCTCTAATAAAGGAGCTAAGATTACAGCGATTCCAGCAATAAACCACTTAGAGTGCGTTTTTAGCAACTCTTCCATAGCATGATCATCCATGTTTACCCAACCCAATTCTTCAATAAGCACAAAAAGAGGTGATAAAAGTGCACCTGTGACAATACTTATCGTGAGTAGATGTAAGAATTTTTGAAATCGATACGAAGCATTTTGATTTGCATCTTTTTCTAAAACAGGATTTTTTAAATAGGCAATAAGCTCGTAAAAAGTTTCTTTCATAGTTTGGTTGATTTTATAATAGGTGTATAGAAACTTAAAAACGTTACACTATTCAACAATAATTCCGTCTTTCATGGTAAGTGTTCTATCGGCCATTTCTGCCAATTCTTTGTTGTGTGTAACTAACACAAAGGTTTGTCCAAACTCATCACGAAGTTTAAAAAATAATTCGTGTAAGTTTTTTGCTGAAGTAGAATCAAGGTTTCCTGATGGCTCATCAGCAAAAATAACAGAAGGCTCATTTATTAATGCTCTTGCAACAGCTACACGTTGTTGTTCACCACCTGAAAGCTCATTAGGTTTGTGGTTTTCTCTGTGTGATAATCCTAAAAAAGCTAATAATTCTTTCGCTCTCTTTTCAGTTGAAGCTTTTGCTTTTCCTCCAATAAAAGCTGGGATACAAACATTTTCTAAGGCTGTAAATTCAGGTAGTAACTGATGGAATTGAAAAATAAACCCGATGTGTTTATTTCTGAAAGATGAAACTTCTTTATCGTTTAAGTCTTTGATTGAAACTCCATTAACAAGTAATTCATAGTTTTTATCTTTTAAAGGTTTATCTAAGGTGCCTAAAATTTGAAGCAAGGTAGTTTTTCCAGCTCCTGACGGACCAACAATAGCAACAATTTCTCCTTTTTTTATATGAAGATTTACTCCTTTTAAGATTTCAACATCTCCGTAGTGTCTATGAATATTTTTAGCAACAATCATGAGGTAATTTTCAAAGTAACGAATGTATAAAAAAGAAATCAGATAGACTTTATATAGACTCTAAGAAATAAGAGCCAAGAAACAAGACAAATAAACATAAAATGAATGTTTTGGATTTACTTGTGTGATTTTATATAAGAGACTACCCAATTCAAATAATAAAGAAATTTTCTTTTTTTAATTATTAGCGTCCGATTAATTTATGTAAAATATACCTAAGCTCTATTTTTAAAGGGATTGAGGTGTTTAAGCTTTTAAATTATTTTTTGTCTGGTAATCGTTTCCATGTCATTTGGTTATAAAGATTCTTGTTTCTCTATTCTAACAGTGAAGCGGTCTATTTTCTTTTATCGGAAAACGATGTTTTAAAATATGTTTTTAATGTTGTTGTAATCGATAAAATACACCAATCGAACAGAAAAAGTATGTTGATGTTTCTCATCAAAAAGTCGATCTAAATTTTTAAAGAAACTGTGTTTTGCATGACTGTTTGAACCAAAAATTGAGTTTCTGTAAAAGGCAATTAATTGGCTACCAGGAGCAAATTGCCATTGGTAATTAAGGTCTAAATTACAGCTATTAAAGTTTTTGTCATGATCTCCTTGATAGCTACTTTGAATTAGCTCTCCGTTAGTTTGGTCTAAACTGTAAAATTGATTTTGATACGGAACTTTACTCCAGTTATGTCTAAATGATAATGATACTGCCGATTTTGTACTAAATGTGTATTTACCAGTTAAAGAGTTGTTGTACGAAGTCCAATTTCGTTGTCCGAAATAAATAGCAGTGTCATCGTTATTTACATACCCAAATTGATTTTTATACTTATTATAGTTTAAACCATAAATTAAAGAAAATTGATTGTTGAATCGGTATCTAGGTCTTATTCCAAAACCATAGCTCTTTTGGTTAATATCATTTACGGTTTCTCTATGAAAGGTGTACCAGAAATCATAATCAAGAGCAAGTTTTTTTCTGTAGTCGCTAGATCCCCAGTGGTTTATGTTTAGTTGTTCAGGTCTTTTAAAGTAAATCCCGCTAGTACTTCCTTCTCTAGGTTCAAAGAAATCCTTCCGTTCGGTACGATAGTTTAAATTCCCTTCAAAGCTAAATCTGTTTTTAGTGTCTGCCCAAAAAGATAATCCTCCATCTGTACCAGTGTAGGTTCCTGGATTGTGTAAATAGCATCATCATTGTACACTAATTTAACCTCTGTTTTATGCGTATCGGGTTCTGGTTTACCATTATCAGGGCGCATCATCACAAAATTGTTTGCTATAGGAACACTTTTCCAAGCAGCATCATCTAGTTTTCCATCAATTTTTGGAGGTGATTCTACACGTACTACATCTAGTTTCTTTCTGTTTTGGTTTACGGTTTAAGCGGCAGTTGTTTCTATGAAAAAGAAAAAAACAGCAATTAATGCTAAAATTGTACGCATAGTTGATTTGAAATAGAATTAGTTGTTTAGCTAAATTATTCTGATTTAGGTTGTAAAATCACAAATTCATGTTAATTACTATAAAGACCTGTTAAAAAAATGAACGTTACATTGTAAGTGTTAAAAAACTGTGAAAAAGAAAATTGATATTAATCATAAATTAAAGTACAAATTATAAGGTATTATAAATTGAATTTGTATTTTTGTTCGACTTTAAAAATTCATATCTAATGAACTTACACGAATATCAAGGTAAAGAAATATTAAACAGTTTTGGCGTTCGTATTCAACGTGGAATTGTTGCAAATACTCCAGAAGAAGCTGTTGAAGCAGCGAAGAAATTAACAGAAGAAACAGGTACTGGTTGGCACGTAATTAAGGCTCAAGTACACGCAGGTGGTCGTGGAAAAGGTGGAGGTGTTAAGTTAGCTAAAAACTTAGATGAGGTAAAAAGTATCGCTGATGACATTTTAGGAATGATGTTAGTAACTCCTCAAACTTCAGCAGAAGGTAAGTTAGTTAACCAAGTGTTAATTGCTGAGGATGTATATTATCCAGGTGATAGTGAGCCAGATGAATTTTATATGTCAGTTTTATTAAACCGTGCTACTGGTAGAAACATGATTATGTATTCTACTGAAGGAGGTATGGATATTGAAACTGTGGCAGAAGAAACTCCACACTTAATTTTTACTGAAGAAGTAGATCCAGCAACAGGTTTATTACCTTTCCAAGCTCGTAAAATTGCTTTTAACTTAGGGTTAAGTGGTGCAGCTTTTAAAGAAATGACAAAATTTGTTACTGCTTTATATACAGCATACGTAAAATCTGATTCATCTTTATTTGAAATTAACCCAGTATTAAAAACATCTGATGATAAAATCATGGCTGTTGATGCTAAGGTTACTTTAGATGATAACGCTTTATACCGTCACAAAGATTATGCAGAAATGCGTGATTTACGTGAAGAAAACCCAATTGAAGTTGAAGCGAATGCTGCAGGATTAAACTATGTAGATTTAGATGGTAACGTTGGATGTATGGTAAACGGAGCTGGTTTAGCAATGGGAACTATGGATTTAATTAAGCAAGCAGGTGGTGAGCCAGCTAACTTCTTAGATGTTGGTGGTACTGCTGATGCACAACGTGTTGAAACTGCTTTTGGAATCATTTTAAAAGATCCTAACGTAAAAGCTATCTTAGTAAACATTTTTGGAGGTATCGTTCGTTGTGATCGTGTGGCACAAGGTATTGTTGATGCTTACAAAAACATGGGTGACAAAATTAATGTGCCTATTATAGCTCGTTTACAAGGAACAAACGCTAAAGAAGCAAAAGAATTAATTGATAACAGCGGAATGGAAATTATCTCAGCTACTGAGTTCCAAGAAGCAGCTGATAAAGTACAAGAAGTTTTAAGCGCTTAAAACTTTTTAATTAATTCTTAGTAATATATTAAAAAACCTCACTGTTTAAAGTGAGGAGGTTTTTTGTTTTATTGGTCTCAATTTAGGGTTCAAAACCCTGCAATTTTATTGCAGCACTTTTAGTTATATAAAAAATTAATACCTTTCATATATGGAAAGATCAATACGAAAAGGTTCTCATACAGTAAGTAGGTTAACCTGTCATATAGTTTGGGTTACCAAATATCGTTATCAGATATTGAAAGGAGATATACAAGAACGTTGTAGAGATTTACTAGTTCAAATTTGTGATGCAGAAAATGTATCTATTTTAAAAGGGGTAGTTAGTTCAGATCATATTCATATGCATATAGAGTATGCACCTAAACAAAGTGTCAGTTACTTAGTAAAGCAACTGAAGGGTAGAAGTTCTCGTAAGCTTCAACAAGAATTTAGAAAGTTAAGTGATCTTTACTGGGGGAAGCATTTTTGGGGAGTTGGTTATGGAGTTTGGAGTACAGGTAATATTACAGATGAAATGGTTAACGAATATTTAGAACATCATAGGAAACCGAACTCAGATAATTCTAATTTTATATTAGAATGAAAAAGGGGACTTTTAGTCCCCAGTATAATAAACCTCTGTACTTTCAGTACAGAGTGATTTAGCTTGCTGAAATATAAATAGCATACAATGAAAAAATTATTAATCCTTATTTTACTTCCTTTACAGCTAATAGCGCAAGAAGAAACGAATTCCGAATTATTTTGGAATAAACTAAAAACTCATTGCGGAAAAGCTTTTGAAGGAACAATAATAGCAGGAGGAAAAGAAGGAGATGGTTTTACAGGAGAAAAATTAATAATGCATGTTCGTTCTTGTGAAGAGAATACGATTAGAATACCTTTTTTTGTAGGAGAAGATAAATCTCGTACTTGGGTTTTTACTATGAGTGCCGATAAATTAATAAAGCTGAAACACGATCATCGACATAAAGATGGTACTGAAGATAAAATTACGCAATATGGAGGAATCAACCCTAATATGGGATTACCTAATATTCAGTTTTTTCCTGCGGATAAATATACAGCCGATTTAATTTCGTATGCTTCTAATAATGTTTGGTGGGTTACAATTGATGAAACAAGTTTTACATATAATTTACGTAGAATAGGAACAGATAGATTGTTTTCTGTAAAGTTTGATTTAACTAAGGAAAAAGAGACTCCAAATGCTCCTTGGGGAAGTTAGAATTAATTTTTCTTTAGAATCAAATCTGTTTTTTTTTGGGGATTAGAATTTATGAAATCAGTCAAACTAAATTAGTTTACAACTTTTCTTTCAAAACTTCAATTTCATCTCGTAACTGAGCAGCTACTAAAAAGTCTAAAGCTTTGGCGGCTTCTTCCATTTGTTTACGTTTGTTGCGTATGCGTTTTTCTATTTCTTGTTTTGGTAAATATTCTAAATCTTGCTCAGCAGCTTTTTGGGTAGCATTGTCGTAATGATACGAAGTAATCGCATTTTTAGATAAAGTGTTGTCTATCTTTTTATTGATTTGTTTAGGGGTAATTCCGTGAGCAGTATTGTAATTAATTTGCTTTTCACGTCTACGGTTGGTTTCGTCAATGGTAAGTTGCATACTATTCGTAATTTTATCCGCATACATAATTGCTTTACCATTTACATTACGTGCTGCACGGCCTACGGTTTGTGTTAAAGAACGGTGCGAACGTAAAAAACCTTCTTTATCAGCATCTAAAATAGCCACTAAGGAAACTTCTGGAAGGTCTAATCCTTCTCTAAGTAAGTTAACTCCAATAAGAACATCAAACAAACCTTTACGTAAATCTTGCATGATTTCTACACGTTCTAGGGTGTCGACATCGGAATGTATATAACGGCAACGTACTTGAATTCGAGTTAGGTATTTAGCTAATTCTTCTGCCATACGTTTGGTAAGTGTGGTTACCAAAGTACGTTCGTCTTTTTCTACACGCACTTGAATTTCTTCAATTAAATCATCTATTTGATTTAAACTCGGGCGGATTTCAATTTCAGGATCTAATAGTCCTGTTGGTCGAATAACTTGTTCTACAAACAGCCCTTCGGTTTTTTGTAATTCGTAATCTGCAGGAGTTGCAGAAACGTAGATTACTTGGTTTTGTAAAGCTTCGAACTCTTCAAACTTTAAAGGCCTATTATCCATTGCAGCAGGTAAACGGAATCCGTATTCTACCAAGTTTTCTTTTCGGCTTCTATCACCACCATACATCGCATGAACTTGCGGAACGGTTACATGACTTTCATCAATTACCATTAAGTAATCATCAGGAAAGTAATCTAACAAACAGAAAGGTCGTGTACCCGCTTCTCGTCCATCTAAATAACGAGAGTAGTTCTCAATTCCTGAACAATAGCCTAATTCGCGAATCATTTCTAAGTCGAATTCGGTACGTTCTTGCAAACGTTTCGCTTCTAAATGTTTCCCAATTTCTTTGAAGTAATCTACCTGTTTTACCATATCATCTTGAATTTGATGAATAGCATTTTGAAGTACATCAGGAGAGGTTACAAATAAGTTAGCAGGATAAATATTCAGTCTGTCTAATCGCGTAATAACTTCGTTAGTTTCAATATCGAAGGTCTCAATTTCTTCAATCTCATCCCCAAAAAAGTGAATTTTATATCCATTATCACCATAAGAAGGATAAATGGTAACGACATCACCTTTTACTTTGAAAGTTCCACTTTTTATTTCAACTTCGGTACGTGCATACAAACTTGTTACTAGACGATGTAAGAACTTAGTACGTGAAATTTGTTGGTCAACTTCAATAGTAATCACATTCTTTTTGAATTCCGTAGGATTCCCAATACCATACAAACAAGATACTGAAGCAACTACCAATACATCTCGACGCCCAGAAAGTAGGGAGGAAGAGGTGCTAATTCGTAAACGTTCTATTTCATCGTTGATGGATAAATCTTTCTCAATATAGGTTCCAGTAACAGGAATATAGGCTTCAGGTTGATAGTAATCATAATACGAAACGAAATATTCCACAGCATTGTTTGGAAAGAACTGTTTAAACTCTGAATACAACTGAGCAGCTAAGGTTTTGTTATGAGCCAAAACTAAAGTTGGACGTTGTACTTCAGCGACGACATTAGCGACAGAAAATGTTTTACCAGAACCCGTAACACCTAAAAGTGTTTGGTACTTTTCATCGGCTAAAATTCCGTTAGCTAATTGTTTAATCGCTTGTGGTTGATCCCCTGTTGGTTTAAATTCTGAGTTTAATTCAAAGTTCATTCAACAAAAATACGGATAGTTATTTATGTGATGAAGTTTAATTTCTTTTAAGGGTGAAGTGTCCTTTTTTATCTATAGAATTACCATTTAAGTCTACAAGTTTTGCATGAAACCAATAATCGTTTGAAGGTAAAGAGATTCCATTATAGGTTCCGTCCCAGCCAATTTCAGCATTCTTATCGTTTATAACATAGAGAACTTTTCCAAAGCGATTAAAAATTCTAATATCAATTTCTTTAAAGAAGTTAGAACTTACACCGTATACTTTCCAATAGTCATTAAAACCATCTGCATTTGGAGTTAAAAAATTAGGATATCCAATAATACTGGCAGAGTCATTAATAGAAGGTTCACATTTATTGAGGTCTCTAATGTAAATAGTGGCAATACCTGGTTGCAGGTTACTAAAAGTATGCGATGTTCCGTTACCCGTAAATGTGTTATTATCTAAAGAATATTCATAGCTGCTATCTCCATTAACACTTACGTACACCGTGTTTTCGGATTCATTTTGAACATTAACTTCAACACTTAAAACTTCAGGGGGTGGAGGGTAATTGACTGTGAAAGTTTTAAAATTTGAACATTCTAAACCATTAATAGTTTTATATACAGTTAAAGAAAATTCTCCAGCTCTAGTTAGTGGAAAGTTACTATTTGTACTAACTATGGTATTGTTTTCATCCCTCCATTCGAAACGATCATTAGTAGCGTCAGTAGTTAATACAATTGCAGGGTGATCAGAAGGACTAATACATATGGTGTATGTGTCTTCTAAGTCAATTTTAGGGGTATTTACGATTAAATCAATAGGAGAAATA
>NZ_JAPEHZ010000050.1 GCF_028823685.1 Tenacibaculum sp. L6
TTTTTATGTTACATTTGTTGTAAAACTTACATACAATGCAAGACAGACCTTTAATTTTGGTTACCAATGACGATGGAATTACTGCTCCTGGTATTCGAATGTTGATTGAAATTATGAATAAAATAGGAGATGTAGTAGTAGTAGCTCCTGATAGCCCGCAAAGTGGAATGGGACACGCAATTACGGTGAATAATGTGTTGCATTGTAATCCAATTACTATAGATGAAGGTTCGCAAATAGAATATAGTTGTTCTGGTACTCCAGCCGATTGTGTTAAAATGGCAAAGAACGAAATATTAAATCGCACACCTGATTTATGTGTTTCAGGAATAAACCACGGATCTAATTCATCTATCAATGTAATTTATTCAGGAACGATGAGTGCTGCTGTTGAAGCTGGTATTGAAGGGATTCCAGCCATTGGTTTTTCATTGTTAGATTTTGATTGGCATGCCGATTTTAGAGCTGCGCGTAAGTTTATAGAAAAAATAGCGTTAAATGTGTTGTTAAATGGCTTGCCTGATGGAGTTATTTTAAACGTAAACATTCCGAAGTTAAAAGAGAAAGATATTAAAGGAGTTCGTATTTGTAGACAAGCAAACGGATATTGGAAAGAAACATTTGATAAGCGTAAAAGCCCGTTCGGAAAAGAATATTATTGGTTATCAGGAGAGTTTGTAAACAGAGATAAAGGACAAGATACTGATATTTGGGCATTAGAAAACGGTTATATTTCTGTGGTACCTGTTCAGTTTGATATGACAGCGCATCACGCAATTCAAAAATTACATACATGGGACATATAAAGAAAGAAATAGCCATAGGAATTTTAGTATCGTTGTTGGCAACAGCATGTGGATTTTTTGTGTATTTGCAATACATTTCACAATCAGACTTATCTGAAACACTAAACAAAATAAAAGAAGGAGGTATGTTAGGATCTGTAATAGCATTATCGGCAATACCTAATTTATTTGTCTTTTGGGTGTTTTTAAAAAAGAAGCAAGATTATAGAGCAAGAGGAGTGTTAATAACTACGATTGCAGTAGCGTTATTAACCGCAATTTTAAAATTTTTCTAATTTTAGTAAATGAAGTATTACATTCTTGTAGGGGAAGCTTCGGGTGATTTACACGGAGCAAACTTAATGAAGGCGTTGTTGAAACAAGATCCAGAAGCAGAGATTCGTTTTTGGGGTGGAGATTTGATGCAAGAAGTAGGAGGTACGTTGGTAAAACATTACAAAGAGCGTGCTTTTATGGGGTTTGTTGAGGTGTTGATGAACTTACGTAAGATTTTAGGTATGATTTCTTTCTGTAAAAAAGACATTGCTCAATTCAATCCTGATGTACTTATTTTTATAGACAACTCTGGTTTTAATCTTCGTATAGCTAAATGGGCAAAACAACAAGGTTTTAGAACCAATTATTATATTTCGCCGCAAGTTTGGGCAAGTAGAGCAGGTAGAGTAAAAGATATCAAACGCGATATTGATGAAATGTTTGTGATTCTTCCGTTTGAAAAAGAGTTTTACAAGAAGTATGAATACGATGTACACTTTGTAGGGCATCCTTTAATTGATGGAATTGCTGGTAGAAAGCAGGTGTCGATTGAAGAATTTAGAAAAGAACACGATTTAGGCTCTAAAGAAATTATAGCATTATTACCAGGAAGTAGAAAACAGGAAATAACCAAAATGCTATCGGTAATGTTATCGTTGGTAGATGATTTTCCTAAGTATCAATTTGTGGTGGCGGGCGCTCCGAGTCAGTCGTATGAGTTTTATCAAGAAATTATTGGAGCTGCAAATGTGAAATTCATCAATAATAAAACCTACGATTTATTAAGTGTTTCGCATGCCGCTTTGGTAGCATCAGGAACCGCAACTTTAGAAGCAGCGTTATTTAAAGTTCCGCAGGTAGTGTGTTATAAAGGAAGCAATATATCGTACCAAATAGCAAAACGAATTATTACCTTAAGTTATATATCACTAGTCAATTTGATTATGGATAGAGAAGTGGTAAAAGAATTGATTCAAAATGATTTTACGAAAGAAAACTTAAAGCACGAGTTAGAGCGTATTCTTGAAGCAGAACATCGTCAGCAATTATTTTTATCGTACTTTGATTTAGAACAAAAACTAGGAGGTAAAGGAGCCTCAGCCAAAGCAGCAAAATTAATTGTTGATGGAGTAAAAAAATAAAACACCTATGATTAAAAAAATCCTCTTTCTATGTACACTGTCGTTTTTAATGATTTCTTGTGGATCATCAAAAAATGTAAGTGGAGCTTACCAAAAAACAGCATCAACAATTAGTCCTAAAACAGTTGATGTTGCAAGCGTTAAGACAGAAGCTACTGAAGAGGTTGAGGTAAAAGAAGTAACCGTTGCCGATAAAATTATATGGACAGCAGTTACCTACAAAGGAGTGCCATATCGTTTTGGTGGAATGACAAAAAAAGGAATGGATTGTTCAGGATTAATCTTTACGTCGTTTCAACAACGTGAGGTTCCTATTGCTAGAAGTTCTCGTGAAATGTATCGACAAGGAGAGAAAATTTCGTTGCGAGAAGTACAAAGAGGTGATTTATTGTTTTTTAAAACAAGAGGAAGAAGAGGGCCTATAAATCATGTTGGGTTAGTAACTTCTGTTGATAATGGCGATGTTCGTTTTATTCATTCAACTACTTCACAAGGGGTGATTGTAACCTCACTACACGAAAATTACTGGAAACGTGCTTTTATTGAAGCGAAAAGGGTGTTGTAGAAGAGAGGTGATTTAAAGATAAATTAATTAAGAGTAACTAGTAAAAGTTTTTATTCATTTTTAGCTCTTTCATAAACATCTAGGGTTAAAAGTATTTCTGCTTCTATTTGACTAGTGTTATATGCGTTTGAGCAATAGACAAAAGAAATATTATAATTTGCATTGTCAAAATCGTAGTCATATTTTATCCAATTAGACATTTGACTTAAAGAAAACCAACGATTAAATAATCTTTTTCTAGTTAATTGACGAGAGTCTTCACTATCACACAGAAAGTGAATAACTTTAGATTGATCTGTATTGAGAAATTCAATTATGATATGAAGTATTGTAGAAGATATATTTGAATCGTTTTTGCCTCTTTTACCATCTACTTCTCCAAAATCCAATGAAAACAAATTGTTTAAAGGGTAATTCTCCTGTGGCATTTTTCTAAAAGCAACATAGTATGTAAGATTATTTTCTGTGTAAAAATAAAAATAGGGGCCATCTGCCCCTTGCTCTTCTATATATTTATACATAATTATGCCTTATCTCTAGCCTTTTCTTTTATTTTAGCTATGATTTTACTTCTATGCTCTTCTTTTTCAAGAGCCATCTTTTCTAATACTTTTATAGTGTTAGAATTAGCTTTTATTGTTGTAGAGCGTATCATTACATTTTTATTAAAATCTCTCATACAAAATTACAATAAGTGTACCAAAAAAGATACAGTACATTTATATTATATATTTATAGTTTTATTTTCAGTATAAAATTTTATTATAGTATTTTGCTGTATATGATTAAGTTATTACTTTAATATTATAAGATTATTATAGTTAATATTCAAACAAAAAGCAATCTACAGGTTACTGAGCGTAGCAGAAGTAGATTGCTTTTTTAAATTTTATTTGTAAAGATGAATTAATTCAACATTTGCCATAATTTATCTTTCAGTTCTGTTAAGCCTAGTTGGGCAACAGAAGAGATAAAAATAGTTTCAATGCCTTCTGGTAAATCTTGTTTAATTTCTTCTTTCAATTCGTCGTCTAACATATCCGATTTTGAGATAGCTAATAAACGATCCTTATCTAACAATTCAGGATTGTGTTTGCGTAATTCATTCAATAAGATGTCGTATTCTTTTTGAATATCCTCACTATCGGCAGGGATTAAAAAGAGTAGGGTAGAGTTACGTTCGATATGACGTAAAAAGTGATGTCCCAATCCTTTTCCTTCGGCAGCTCCTTCAATAATTCCAGGAATATCAGCCATAACAAAACTCTGGTGATTACGGTATTCTACAATTCCTAAATTAGGTTTTAAGGTTGTAAAAGCATAATCAGCAATTTTAGGTTTTGCAGCGGTAATTACTGATAATAAAGTTGATTTTCCTGCATTAGGGAAACCTACTAAACCAACATCGGCTAAAATTTTTAATTCGATACGAAACCAGCCTTCTTGTCCGTCAATACCCGGTTGGGCATAACGAGGCGTTTGGTTGGTAGATGATTTAAAGTGCCAGTTACCACGACCACCTTTACCACCTTCTAATAAGATAATTTCTTGTCCGTCTTCAATAACTTCATATAAAATTTCGTCAGTATCAGCATCACGGATAATTGTTCCCAATGGAACAGGAATTATAACATCAGCACCATCATGTCCAGTACTTCTACTGCTACTTCCATCACCACCGTGTTCTGCTCTAAAATGACGTTTAAATTTTAAATGGAAAAGCGTCCACATATTTTTATCACCACGTAAAATTACGTGTCCACCACGACCACCATCACCACCATCAGGACCACCTTTCGCGATGTATTTTTCGCGATGTAAGTGAGCAGATCCACGACCACCTTTACCAGATGATGCGTAAATTTTTATATAGTCGACAAAATTTCCTTCAGTCATTGTTTTGTTTTTTGTTGTTTAATTGTTGAATCGTTTAGTTGTGTATTTCAAAAATTCTGTCAATTCGAGTGAATTTTACGATTGAAAAGAGTAAAATTTGTATCGAGAATAAGAATTTTAAAGTAGTTCTCGATACAATTTTTCTTCCTTAGGTCAGAAAAATCACTCGAACTGACATGTAAATTAAAAGATTCAACAACTTAACAAGTTTTATAATGTATCAAATACGTCTGATAAACGTTGTGTAATATCTTCGATAGATCCTACACCGTTTATGCCGTAATAATTACCTTGTGCTTGGTAAAAATCTTTTAAAACAGCCGTTTTAGTATTGTACTCGTTAAAACGATTACGGATTTTACTTTCATCCATATCATCTGAACGACCGCTTGTTTTTCCTCTTTCTAAAATACGCTCAACTAATAAATCTTCTGGAACTTCTAAAGCAACCATTCCGTTTATGCGCTCACCTTTTTCAGCTAAAAATGCGTCTAAAGCTTCTGCTTGAGATTCGGTACGAGGAAAACCATCAAAAATAAATCCTGCTACGTCAGCATTTTTGTTAACCTCTTCTTTTAGCATGTTAATTGTAACTTCATCAGGAACTAAATCACCAGCATCAATATATGTTTTTGCTAATAACCCTAATTCAGTTTGATTTTTAATATTAAATCGGAATACGTCTCCTGTTGAAATGTGAACTAAATTGTATTTTTCTTTTAAAATTTCTGCTTGAGTACCTTTTCCTGCACCTGGAGGACCGAATAATACGATGTTTTTCATTTTGGGTTGTGTTGTTAATTGATAAATAGCTGGTAAATTTCTACCAATACCTTTATAATCCAAGCCGTAACCAACAATAAACTTATCTTCAATACCTTTTCCGATATAGTCTATATGCAATTCTTTACGATATACATCTGGCTTGTAAAAAAGTGTAACTATTTTTAATTCTTTTAAATTTTTTGTAGAAAAAATCTCATAGATTTCTTGAAGGGTTGTTCCGGTATCAATAATATCTTCTAAAATGATAACAGTACGTCCTGTCAAGTCTTCGTTAAGACCTATTAAACTTTTTACATTTTCTGTTGAACTAGTACCTTCATAAGAAGATAGTTTTACAAAACTTATTTCACAATCACCTTTGTATTGACGTAAAAAATCGGCAGTAAAAACAAAGCAGCCGTTTAAAATCCCTATAAAAACAGGAACCTCGTCTTTAGGTAAATCATTTTTAACTTGTTTAGCTAAAGATGTAACAATACTAGAGATTTCATTTGCTGAAATGAACTCTTTAAAATATAAATCGTGAAGTTTTGTAATTTTCATCAGAATGCAAAGATAGTTTCTTGATATTAAATGAAAAAACCGTTTTGAATAAACTTCAAAACGGTTTTATATATGTTTAAGTAGCGCTTATTTGTTTTCTTCTTTCTTAGAAACGTCGAACATAATTGGTGTTGCAACGAATAAAGAAGAGTAAGTACCTACTACTACACCTACGATTAATGCGAACATGAATCCTTTAATACTGTCTCCTCCAAAGAAGAAGATAGCTAACATTACTAATAATGTTGTTAAAGAGGTGTTGATAGTTCTTCCTAAAGTACTACATAGTGCTTTGTTTACTAAGTTAGCAGTAACTGAGTTTTTACCTTCAGTAAACTCTCTAATTCTATCAAAAATTACCACGGTATCGTTTAATGAGTATCCTACTACGGTTAAGATAGCAGCGATGAACGACTGACCGATTTCCATATCAAATGGCATGAATTTGTATAATAAAGAGAATACTCCTAAAACTACTAATACATCGTGGAAAACAGCCACTACCGCACCGATAGAATAGGCCATTTTTCTAAAACGTAATAAGATATATAAGAATACTACAATTAACGATCCTAATACCGCCCATAAAGCAGCCTGCTTAATATCGTCAGCAATTGTAGGTTCTACTTTCATGTAACTCATAATTCCATTTCCTGCTTTTTCAAAACCAGGTTTGAAATTTTCGTAAGTTGTATCTCCTAAGTGAGGCTTTAATCCGTTATATAAAGCAGATTGTACTTCTTCATCTACTTGAGTACCGTCTTCGTCAATTTTAAAAGCAGTTGTAATTTTTAACTGATGGTCAGATCCGTATGTTTTAACTTCAGGAGCAGTACCGAAAACAGCTTTTAATTCTTCAGCAACCTCGTTACCTTTCATAGCTTCGTCAAAACGAACTACATAAGAACGACCTCCTTTAAAGTCAACTCCTTGTTTTAACCCTACAGTGAATATAGAAACTAAACCAACAACGATGAAGAATCCTGAAATGATATAAGCGATTTTACGTTTTTGTAAAAACTCGACAGAGATGTTTTTAAACCAGTTTTTTGATAACCCAGTATTGAAAGGTAAACTTGTTCCTTTAGCAACTGCTCCGTCAATAAATAAACGAGTAATAAATACAGCAGTGAATAAAGAAGTAGCAATACCAATCATTAATGTTAAAGCGAATCCTTTAATTGGTCCTGTACCAAAAGTATATAAGATAACACCCGTTAATAAAGTGGTAATGTTAGCATCAATAATCGCAGATAATGCTCCTTTAATACTAAACCCTTCCTCTACAGAGTCACCTAAGTTTTTACCTCCGTTTAATGCTTCTTTAATTCTTTCGAAAATAATTACGTTCGCATCAACCGACATACCAATGGTTAAGATAATACCCGCAATACCTGGTAAGGTTAATACAGAATTGAAAGAAGCTAAAACTCCGAAGATGAATAAGATGTTTACAACTAAAGCAACGTTAGCGAATAAACCAGCTCTACCGTAGTATAAGAACATCCAAACTAACACTAAGCAAATAGCTAACGCGAATGATGCCATACTTGCATCAATAGATTCTTTACCTAATGATGGTCCAACTACTTCTGCTTGAATAATACGAGCAGGAGCAGGTAATTTACCAGCTTTTAATACTGTAGCAATATCTTGTGCTTCTGTAACAGTCATAGAACCTCCAGAAATTTGAGTGCTTCCTCCAGTAATCGCACCAGGAACAGATGGAGCGGTGTATACATAATCATCTAAAACAACTGCTACGAATTTACCAGCATTTTCACCAGTCATTTTAGCCCATTGCTTACTACCAATACCGTTCATTAACATAGATACTACTGGTTTACTCATTTGGTCGTATTCTTGCTTAGCATCAGCAATTACATCACCACCAATAGGAGCTTTGTCTTTTCTATTAGATTTTATAGCATATAAACCAATCATTTCAGTCCCGTCAGTACCAGCTTGAGATTTATAATCCCATAAAAATTTAGTGTACTTTAAGTTGTTAGGTAATAAAGCTCTTACTTCTTTGTTGTGTAAAAAACTATTAACTTTTGCTGTGTCTTGAACTCTAGCTTGCGCTACTAAAGGACTCACTTGTTGAGGACTTTGAGCTACATTAGGGTATAAGTAAGTAAATAAATTCTTTTGAGTTTCAACATTTGTTGAATCAGCAGACTCACCTAATAAATCATCAATATTATTAGCTGTTTTAGTAGTATCTTTAACTTCTTCAGTAGCAGAATCATCTTTTAATAATTCAGCAACTTTTGCATTCGCAGTAAAGAAAAAGTTTTGCACATCAGCATTGGTGTGTACTTCCCAAAATTGTAATTCAGCAGTACTTTGTAATAATTTCTCTACACGATCAATATCTTTTGCTCCTGGTAATTCTACTTGAATTCTACCAGAAGTTCCAATACGTTGGATGTTTGGTTGAACAACTCCAAATTTATCAATACGGCTACGTAATACTTCAAAAGCAGTGTTGATAGAAGTGTTGATTTCTTCTTGTAAAGTCGATTTAACCTGCTCGTTGGTTTTATTGAAGTCTATTTTATCACGTAAAGCTTTAGTTCCAAAAATGCTTGGGTCGCTTAATTTAACGTTACCGTTGCTTAATTTTTCGAACTCATCGTAGAATAAATCTAAGTAATTCGCTTGACTGTTCTTTTGAGCTTCATCAGCATTTTTTAATGCTTGCTTAAAAGTTGTGTTTTGAGAATCGTTAGATAATCCGATTAAGATATCTTTTACTGATACCTGTAAAATTGCATTAATACCCCCTTTTAAATCAAGACCAAGGTTCATTTCCTTGTCTTTGATGTCGTTGTAAGAGTACTTAGCAAATCCTAAGTTTACTACCTCTTTGTTAGCTACGCTATCTAAGTATTTTCTTTCATATCTTGCCAAAGCTCTTCCGTTGTTATCACTAACATTTGCTTTCGCATACTGTTTCGCGCTGTCTTCTACCTTATTGGCAAAAAACGAGAACGATAATTGATAAATACTTACTAAACCAAAAAGTATAGCAAATAATTTAATTAATCCTTTGTTTTGCATTGTAAATAATTTAAATCGACTTTATTTTAAAAACGTGCAAATATAGCGTTTCGTTAAAAGAAAAGCCAATTCTTTTATCATATTTATGTAATAAGCTAATAATTGGGGAATAAATGCTAACAAAAGTCAGTTTTTGTAGGGATTATATTACGTATATTTACCTGCTTTTTAGAACAAACAAATAACTTAAATTTTAAACAATTTGCCATGGCGCATTTAACCGATATCGAGATTGCTCAAGCAAAAGAATTACAACATATTAAACATATAGCCAGTAAATTAAAAGTAAGTGAAGATGACTTAGAAATGTATGGAAAGTACAAAGCTAAATTACCACTTGATTTAATAGACGAAGAAAAGATAAAAGAGAATAACTTGGTGTTGGTAACAGCATTAACTCCGACACCAGCAGGTGAAGGAAAAACAACAGTTTCTATTGGGTTAACTGAAGGATTAAATAAAGTAGGAAAACAAGCTACAGTCGTATTACGTGAACCATCATTAGGGCCTGTTTTTGGTATTAAAGGAGGTGCCGCAGGTGGGGGATACTCTCAGGTAGTTCCTATGGAAGATATCAATTTGCATTTTACTGGAGATTTTAATGCTATTGAAAAAGCAAACAATTTATTATCAGCGTTAATTGATAATAATTTACAGAGTAGCGTTAATAATTTAAATATTGATCCAAGAACTATTTTATGGAAGCGTGTAATAGATATGAACGATCGAGCTTTACGTCAAATAACGATTGGACTGGGAGGAACATCTAATGGAATTCCTCGAGAAGACGGGTTCAACATTACACCAGCATCTGAAGTAATGGCAATTCTTTGTATGGCAACTAATTTTGATGATTTAAAAGAACGTTTAGGGAATATTTTTATTGGATTTACTTTTGATAAAAAACCAGTTTTTGCTCGTGATTTAAAAGCGCAAGATGCTATGGCTATTTTATTAAAAGATGCTATAAAACCTAACCTAGTACAAACATTGGAAGAGAATCCTGCAATTATTCATGGTGGACCTTTTGCAAATATCGCACAAGGAACAAACACAATTATTTCGACTAAAATGGGATTATCATTGTCAAATTATGTTGTTACAGAAGCAGGTTTTGGCGCAGATTTAGGAGCTGAGAAATTTTTGAATATCAAATCACAATATGCAGGATTAAATCCTAAATGTGTGGTGTTGGTAGCTACCATTAGAGCATTGCGTCATCATGGTGGTTCACCAAAAGAAGAATACAATACTCCAAGTTTAGAGCGTGTACAAAATGGATTTAAAAACCTAGAAAAGCATATTGAAAACATTAGAAAGTTCAATATTGAGCCTGTAGTAGCCATCAATTCTTTTATTTCAGATACTGAAGATGAAGTAAACTATGTAATTGGCGCTTGTACTAAATTAGGAGTGCAAGCAGTTGTTTCAGAAGGATGGGCAAAAGGAGGTGAAGGAACTAAAAAATTAGCTGAGGCTGTTGTTGGTGTAGTTGAAAACAAGGCTACCCAATACAAACCTTTGTATGATTGGAAAAGTCCTGTAAAAGAAAAAATAGAAAAGATTGCTAAAGAAATTTACGGAGCTTCTGGAGTAACCTATGATAAAAAAGCAGAATTAAACTTGCGAAGAATAGATCGATTAGGGTTTAATGATTTTGCTATTTGTATGGCTAAAACACAAAAGTCTTTTTCAGATAATGAAAGTTTAATAGGAAGACCAGAAGGATTTACCGTAAATGTACGTGAAATAGAAATTGCTGCAGGGGCACAATTTATCATTCCTATTTTAGGGAAAATGATGCGTATGCCTGGGTTACCTGCAATTCCTGCTTCAGAAAATATGAAAATCGATAACAAAGGTGTAATCTCAGGATTATCATAAATATGCAATCAGATAGCGCTTTTTAAGTAGAAGTAAATATTGTGGTTAAGATAGGTTGAAACCGTTATTAATAAAAAAATCCCGAGTGATAAACTCGGGATTTTTTTGTTTAAAATTAGAATCTATTCAGTGATAAGATTGTTTAGTTTTATGTTTTTTAGAGCTTCTAAACTTCCTTCTATAGAGTTCAAATCTCCTTTTAAGTCGTACTTCTTACCATTTACCGTAACAAATATTCCGATGCTATTAATTTTACCTTCTTTACTAGTTTGGTAAATTTCATAAGTAGCACCTTTGTTTTTAAAGGTCAATGAGTTTCCTGTTTTATTAATCTTGAAATTATAATCTTCTTCCATCATTTCAATTGGGAATGAGAATTCCACAGCTCCATCAGGTTTAATTAAAGCGTAATTAAGGTCTAGTTCATTCATGCTAAACAGAACAACTTGCTTTTGGTTTTTAATAAGATTAAATGATAATATTTCAGAAAGCCCATCATATTCTAAATCTAGTGTTTTAATAATTTCAGTACTTTTTTTATTTCCATTCCATTTGGTTGTAGTAGTTGAATAAAAAGGAGCGGAATCAGCACTTTCTTCAATGATTAGTGTAGGAGAGGGAATATTGTTAACTACTTTAAAAGTTGAATATTGATGCCAGCAACAACCACTTTTTGTAATAGTGTGGATGGTTTTTGTTTTTTTATTCGTTTGAAACATACCACAATATTCTTGTGCTAATCGAGTAAACTCAGGACTAAAGGTTAGCTTATTATTAATTTCGAGGTATATTCTAAAAGATGGACCATGGTAACAACTGAATTGCCCATCCATAATGGCTAAATCTTTAATGCCATCAAAATTGAAGTCTTTATATATTAAAATACTCTGTTCTCCGTAAGGAAGTTCTAAAATGTTTGTTTTAACAACCCCGATGGTTTCTAATTCAAAAGTTAATTCATCGGAATGAATTTCTATAATTTTGGTATTTGTTTTAGATTCAAATACAGCAACACTTCCTTTTTTAAAAATTTCATTTTCATAACCTTTTTCAATAGTCAACAATCCTTTATATTTTTCTGAAAAACCTTTGATTTCGTATTTAGTTTGGCCTAATACGTTTAGGAAAGTGAAAATAAGTAAGAGTGTTAAATTCTTTTTCATTAATTAATTTGTTAAGTATAATAATTTCAAATAGCTTTTTTATCAACGACAAAATTATCAAAAAAATGTACGGGATTAAACCAAAAAACAACCCTTAGGTTACAGAAGTAGCCGAATGAGGGTTGTTTTTTATGTTAACGAGTGTGTGATTAATTTACACCACGTTGTTTGTTTATTTCATCTTGTAATTGTCTACGTAACTTTTGTTCTTTTTCTATAGACTTTCTTTTGTACTGTTCAAACTCTTCTTCAGTATCAGCTAATAAACTCTTAGTTTCTTTAGTAACTACATTACTATTGTTAAAACGATAAATAAAGAAAGCTAATCCAGCTAGTAGTGCGAAAATAATACCCCATACAATAGTGTTATAGGTAGCCTTGTCTAAAGGGATTCCAATAAAAGAAATAGCATCTTCTTTACCAATAGAAGTAGCTAAATCGCTATTTAAAGTATCAATTTTTGTTTGTAACTCAGTAATACTTTTTTGTTGTTCGTTTATTTTAACTTGTTTAGAGGCAGCATCTGTTTTAATTACCTTTATGCTGTCTAATATACTTTTTTGAAGTCTTAAGTATTCATTCTTCTTTATTACTTTATAAATCTGGTAATTGTTCGATTTTTTATAAAGTTCATTAAATTGATTCTCAACGGTATTTGGTTGTTCAGGAAGATTTTCTTGAGCGATAATACTTTGAGTAAAAATAAAGATGAATGCTATTTTGAAAAATTTCATAGGATTGGTATTTTATTTCAATTGATGAATATAAGATGGTTTAAAAAAACCCAAACGTTTAGGTTTGGGTTTTTAGTATAAGCAAGGTTATGAAACTTATTTTACTTTCTCTACAATGGCCTTAAAAGCTTCTGGGTTGTTCATAGCTAAATCAGCTAAAACCTTACGGTTTAACTCGATGTTGTTAGCTTTAACTTTACCCATAAACTGTGAGTAAGACATTCCGAACTGACGAGCTCCAGCGTTGATACGTTGAATCCATAATGAACGGAAGTTTCTCTTGTTGTTTTTACGGTCACGGTATGCATAAAGCATTCCTTTTTCAACCGCGTTCTTTGCTACTGTGTAAACGTTCTTACGACGTCCAAAGTAACCTTTTGCTTGCTTCAAGATTTTCTTTCTTCTATTTCTTGAAGCTACTGAATTTACTGATCTTGGCATAATTCAAATGTGTTTTTGTAGTAGGCGGTTTATATAATTTTAAGTGCTTAGTTTTTAGTTGTGTTTAACTGAAAACTATAAACTCAAAACTTAAAACTCTTTGTGGCCCAACTCCATGGTTAATAATTAATTTACTACCTAGCTAACAATTATTTTAATACTAATTGTTGCTTAATGTTAGCTTCATCTGACTTGTGTACTAAAGTCGAATGAGTTAATGCAAGCTTACGTTTTTTAGACTTCTTTGTTAAAATGTGGCTTTTAAACGCGTGCTTTCTTTTGATTTTTCCAGAACCAGTTAACTTGAAACGTTTCTTGGCACTAGATTTTGTTTTAATTTTAGGCATCTTTGATCTTTAGTTTTATCTTGCTTATATTATCGTTACAGATTTGTTTATTTTGTCTTTTTAGGTGCAATAAACATAATCATACGTTTTCCTTCCAATTTTGGCATTTGTTCTACTTTACCGTATTCTTCAAGGTCTTGGGCTAATTTTAATAATAAAATTTGTCCTTGTTCTTTAAATACAATCGAACGTCCCTTAAAGAAAACAAAAGCTTTTAATTTGGCTCCGTCTTGTAAGAACTTAATAGCATGCTTCTTTTTGAATTCGTAATCATGTTCGTCTGTTTGAGGGCCGAAACGAATTTCTTTTACAGTAACTTTAGTAGCTTTCGCTTTTAAAGCTTTTTCACGTTTCTTTTGCTCGTATAAGAACTTTTTGTAATCAATAACTTTACAAACAGGAGGAACCGCTTTAGGTGAAATTTCAACTAAATCTAATTCTAACTCTCGTGCAATCTCTTTAGCTTTAGCTAAAGGATATACACCTACTTCTACGTTATCGCCTACTAGACGAACTTCATCAACATATTTAATCTTATCGTTAATTCTATGTTGATCTTCTTTAATTACTCTTGCGGGTTTTCTTCCGCCTTTTCTTCTAATTGCTATGACTTATAAATTTAAAATTACTATCTATTTTTTAACTTCCGAAAGGAACCAATGTTTTACTAACTTCATTCTGTATTAGAGAAATGAATTCTTCTATAGTAAATGTTCCAAGGTCTCCTTCGCCATGTTTCCTTACAGATACTGTGCCATCCTTTTCTTCTTGTTCACCAACAATTACCATAAATGGTATTTTGTTAACTTCGGCATCACGAATCTTTCTTCCTGTCTTCTCGTTGCGGTCATCAACGAGGGCGCGAATTTCGGAATTTTCCAACAAAGTTAAAACTTTTTTGGTATAATTTTGATATTTCTCACTGATTGGCAGTATAATAACTTGTTCTGGGGTTAGCCAAAGTGGGAAATTTCCACCAGTATGCTCTAATAAAACAGCAATAAAACGTTCCATAGAACCAAATGGTGCACGGTGAATCATTACAGGGCGGTGTAATTGGTTATCGGCTCCTTTATAATGTAAATCGAAACGCTCTGGTAAGTTGTAATCTACCTGAATAGTTCCTAATTGCCAACTTCTACCTAAGGCATCCTTTACCATAAAGTCTAACTTCGGACCATAAAAGGCAGCTTCACCTTCTTCAATCACATAGTCTAAACCTTTATCTTTTGCTGCATTGATAATTGCTTGTTCGGCTTTTTCCCAATTTTCAACAGAACCGATATATTTATCTGGATTTTCCATATCTCTGATAGAAACCTGAGCAGTAAAGTTTTCAAAACCTAATGATCCGAATACATATAATACAAGGTCAATTACATTTTTGAATTCTTCATCTAATTGTTCAGGAGTACAGAAAATATGTGCATCGTCTTGAGTAAAACCACGTACACGAGTTAAACCATGTAGTTCTCCACTTTGTTCATATCTATATACAGTACCAAACTCAGCAAAGCGTTTTGGTAAATCTTTATATGAATAAGGTTTGTGGTTGTATACCTCACAGTGATGCGGACAGTTCATCGGTTTTAATAAAAACTCCTCATCTTCTTTTGGAGTTGTAATTGGTTGAAAACTGTCTTCACCATATTTAGCATAATGACCAGAGGTAACATATAACTCTTTCTGACCAATATGTGGAGTCATGACCATTTCATACCCCGCTTTCTTTTGAGCAGCTTTTAAGAAATCTTCTAATCGGTTACGTAAAGCAGCACCTTTAGGTAACCATAAAGGTAAACCTTGTCCTACTTTTTGTGAAAATGTAAATAGCTCTAACTCCTTACCAAGTTTTCTATGATCACGTTTTTTAGCTTCTTCAAGTAGTTCTAAATATTCTTTTAATTCTTTTTGCTTCGGAAAAGAGATTCCGTAGACACGAGTAAGCTGATTGTTCTTTTCGTCACCACGCCAGTATGCACCAGCAACATTCATGATTTTTACAGCTTTGATGATTCCAGTATTCGGAATATGACCTCCACGACATAAGTCGGTAAAATCACTGTGATCACAAAACGTGATGTCACCATCTTCTAAACCTTCAATAAGTTCTACCTTGTATTGGTTGTCTTGTGCTTCATAGTAAGCTAAAGCATCAGCTTTAGAAATAGAACGCATTTTAAATTCTGCTTTTTCACGAGCACGCTCTAAAAATTTCTTTTCTATTTTATCAAAATCTTTTTCAGAAATAGTATCGTCTCCAAAATCAACATCGTAATAAAAACCATTTTCAATAGCAGGTCCAATAGTTAACTTTGCGTTCGGATAAAAATCTTGAATAGCTTGTGCTAATACGTG
>NZ_JAPEHZ010000051.1 GCF_028823685.1 Tenacibaculum sp. L6
TATTTTAATTTAATACTACTTAAAAGACTATTTAAATTTGATTTTTCAAAATCATTAGAAACTATATTTGCAATAAAGTTTTTCTTTTTGTAAAAAAACACTATTAAAGTGTTTTTTAACTTTACATCTGAATAATTCAAATAAGCTTCAATGACTAAAGCTTTTTTACCATTAAAACTAATGTATTTGGTTCTTTCCTTATTCCTTTCTGCATTAAGTTTAGCTTCGTTAAGAAAAGCTTCATGATACTGTTTTTCTTCTTGTTTATTAAATGCTTTAGTTTCGTTATAAACATTAGACACTAAGACTGAATAATTAATAAGATAACCGTTTTTTTCATAGTTACAGCTGTAATTATTCTTATCACCAATGTTTCTAGTATAAAACAATTCACAAGGTGATTCAATTATCAAACCTTCAATTTTATTCTTCACTTGAGCACTTGTACCAATGGTTAATAAAAAAATGAAGTAAAAAATCTTTTCCATAGTTATTATAATTTACCTCTACGGAGAAGCATGTAGGAGTTAATACTACAAAAAAAGGTGTGCTCTCCTACTTATTTAGCAGTACAGAGGCTCCGCCAAGAACCTTAACCAAACTAAACAGCACAGAGATAACACACCCGAATTGAGTGTGCATCTACTTATTGTACTGCTCCTATGGTTATTATTGAAATTTGGCGGATTTCTGTACAAGGAGCTTGTTATAAGTAAACACCTATATTATATTTTCTTGGTAATTTTATTACCTACACAAATCTAATCATTTTCATTTAATTTTTTAGCTAGTCTATTCATCTCATTTCCAACTTTAGTTTTTACAACTTTTGCATAATGCTCTTGCGTTACCTGTAATCTTGAATGTCCTAATAACTCAGAAACCACTTCCATCGGTATTCCGTTATATAACAACACAGTTGTAGCAAAAGTTTTCCTTGCAACATGATGAGTAAGCTTTTTATCTAACCCTAAAACATCTGCTATTTCTTTCAGGTAAGAATTAAACCGTTGATTGCTAATTTTAGGTAAATTTTCATCATACTTCTTTAAAATTCTTTCAGCAACAGGCAGTATTGGTACAGATATTTTTGAAGATGTCTTCTTTCTATACATTTCAATCCACTTATTACCTTTAAAATCAAGTTTTATATCTTTTTTAGACAAAGCGGACATTTCTTGATAAGCTAATCCTGTATAACAACAAAACACAAATAAATCTTTAACTTGCTGTAATTTAATTTGTTTAAAGCAATGCTTTTCTAGAATTTTAAGTTCTTCTGGTGTAAGGTAAATAAGCTTCAATTTATGTTTAGTAGGTTTATATAAAACAAATGGATTATTATCTAAATAATTCTCTGCAATACCAAACTGAACAATCTTTTTTAGACGCTGTAAACTCCTATTAATAGTAGCTTGACTTAATTTCTTTTGGGTTTTAAAATAATACTCTAAATCCTTTATAAACTTCAATTCAAGCTGATTTAACTTAATGTCAGATCTCTTATATTTATACTTTATAAACTCAGCTATTTTACGTTTATTCTCTACATACCTACCCCAAGACGTTTCGTTAAAATCTACTCCTATAAGTGCTTTTGTTGCATTATTATGTAAATCATATAATTCCAAGAGTGTTTTTTCAGTTCTAATATTCTCTCCTTTATACTGGCTATAAATATCATCTACATCAAAATTACCTTGTTGAAGTTGGAGCAATAAAAAAGCCTCATTAATCTTCTGACTAATAAGGCTTAATTGTGTATTGACAATTTTTGAATTTTCAGCTCTGTCTAAAAGCTTTTGCTTCTTACTATCCCAATAATTAGGGTTAATAAATAATCCTAAAGAGAAATCCTTTCTATGTTTATTGTAAGTTATCCTACACCTCAATGGAGTACCTCCTCTTTTATTAACCTTATTTCTCTGTATGAGGAAAAGTATATGTATCTTATTATTATTCATTGTTTTAAAATTTATAAAAATGGGTACCTCAGAAAGTAAAATGGGTACCTTATTGTATACCTCAAAAGGTTACAAAAGGGGGAATTATAAAAAAACAGCAAGTGAAGTGTAAATAGTCAAAATAAGCTACAAGTACTATAAAACCTACAAAAACAAAAAAACCTTACTATTTCTAGTAAGGCTTTATGTGATCGCGACAGGATTCGAACCTGTGACCGTCTGCTTAGAAGGCAGATGCTCTATCCAACTGAGCTACGCGACCAGTATGTCGGGGTGGCAGGATTCGAACCTGCGACCTCCTGCTCCCAAAGCAGGCGCGATGACCGGGCTACGCTACACCCCGATTGGGTCATCTACAATTTTTTTTGCGGAGAGACCGGGATTCGAACCCGGGCATCGAAAAACGATGACAGCTTAGCAGGCTGCTGCATTACCACTCTGCCACCTCTCCTTCCTTAATTCTGTGCCGAAGCGTGAATTAAAAATTGCGAGTGCAAATGTATAACTATAAATACGTTTCTACAAACTTTTTCTCGAAAAAAAATCGCTATTCTGGATACTCAACACGTAAGTGATAGATATTCATCAACTTATTCTTTATAATTTTTTTTATTTTTTCTATTTCTCTAAACGTAATATCCGAATTTATGAACTGATTATCGTTTTTTTGCTTGTCAACTATCCTATCTATTAACTGATCTATAGATTGTGCGGTTGGATTTTTTAAGCTCTTAGAAGCCGCCTCAGCAGCATCACACATCATTAAAATAGCCGTTTCTTTAGAAAAAGGAATCGGTCCTTGATATTGAAACTTCTTAATATCAACTTCAGGGTTGTTCTCTAACTCCATTTTATAAAAGTAATACGTAACACTTGTTCCGTGGTGTGTTCGAATAAAATCAATGATTCTATCTGGTAACTTGTTCTTTTTTGCTATTTCTATTCCGTTAATTACATGATCTAAAATAATACGAGCACTATCTACTGGTAACAAATCGTTATGCGGATTCACCCCTGTTGATTGATTTTCGGTAAAGTACATCGGATTCACCATCTTTCCTATATCGTGATATAAAGCTCCTGTACGCACTAACATCGAGTTTGCTCCTATTTCATTCGCTGCTGCCTCAGCTAAGTTTGCTACTTGCATAGAATGCTGAAAGGTTCCTGGAGCTTTTTCATTTAAATCTCTCAATAACTTAGAATTTGTATTAGACAACTCTAATAATGTGACATCAGAAACCAATCCGAAGAGTTTTTCATAAAAATAAATGAAGAATACCGCTAAAAACGACAACAATCCATTAGCAGCAAATAACCCGAAATACTCCCAATTTATTTTATCTGCATTTCCTTCTTTCAGAATAGAAAACGCAAAATAAGTAAGCATATAAATCAACGTAATTTGTCCTATTGACATAAATAAACTCGCTCGTTTATAAAGTTCTGATACAGTTAAAATGGTTACTATTCCTGCAATAATGTGTAAGTAAATAAACTCAAAACTGTTAGGCACTATGAACCCAAGTAACAACACAGTAAGCACGTGTGTAAACAACCCTAAACGTGCATCAAAAAAAGCTTTTAAAACAATTGGCAAAATACTTAGCGGAACAACATACAAATAATCTGAATTGTACTTTACCACCATGGTTTGTACCAAAATCATCAAAAAGACATTGAAGAAAATAAACGTTACTTTATTGTTGTCATTAAAAATTTCAAGTCTGTATTTTTCTAAAAAAAGCAATAACATCAAAAGCGCAAATGCCACCAAAATGGTATAACCGAAAACAATCCAGTTGTAATTAGATTTTGTCCAAATGAGAGAACTAGAAGCTACTTCGTACGATTTTAAAACATTGAATTTTCTTCCTTCAACGATATCTCCTTTTAAAATAATTAATTCTCCTTTTGATACTTTTCCTTTTGCATAAGAAATGTTTTTTAAGAGCTCATTTAATTCTTTCTCGCTAAACTTATAATCATACGTTACGTTCGGTTTTAAATTGCTCGATAAGTAGTTTATGAGTATTCTTTGTTTGTAATACGGAAACGCTTCTGTATTTACCCGTAAAAACTTTAATATTTCCTTAGATTGTATCAATTTTGAGAATGGAACATCGTCTATCGAATTTCCTTTTCTTAAAACTACGATATCATTTATACGAGCTTTATCATTACTTGCATCATCTAAAAAACCATAGGTATAAATCTTATCGATAATCCTCTCTCCTTCTTTAACTAAATCCCTTATAGTATAGGTTGATAGTGAATCTAATGAGTTTATATCTTTTGAAAAAGAATTTAGCACGTCATTTTTTACAGAAGTATCAACTTCGAAATATTTTTTTGAATTTGATTCAATTTCCTTTTTCTCTGTTGCAATTTCTTCAGGAGTTTTTTGAATAGCAAAATCAAAAGGAGCGTATAAATTATCATACTGCCAAGGTTTACCTTGTGGAAAATCGTACTTAAACTGCCCTCCTTTCGGAAATAAATACACAATAGCTATTACTGTTATTAAAAACAATAACACTTTGTAAATTATCGTATTGTTTTTATATAACCTATTGATTAAATCGTTCATTTTAGATATTTATAAAATGTAAATATAACCTTTCTCTATTATTTGAGTACTTACTATAAAATGGTTATTTTCGCAAAGCAAATCTTAATACAACATATTCAATACAATAAACCTACCCTTTAAAAGGTTTATCAAAAAGAATACAATTAACAATATAACAGATGAAAGAAGTAGTAATAGTATCAGTAGCTAGAACTCCGATTGGTAGTTTTTTAGGATCCTTATCAACTATACCAGCACCGAAGTTAGGTGCGGTAGCTATTAAAGGAGCTTTAGATAAAATTAACTTAAAACCAGAAATGGTTGAAGAAGTTTTTATGGGAAATGTAGTTTCGGCAGGTTTAGGTCAAGCACCAGCGCGTCAAGCTGCTATTTTTGCTGGAATTCCTGATACTGTACCTTGTACTACTGTAAACAAAGTTTGTTCTTCAGGAATGAAATCTATCATGTTAGCTGCGCAAACCATCGCTTTAGGTGATGCTGAAATCGTTGTTGCTGGTGGTATGGAAAACATGAGTATGATTCCTCATTACCAACACGCTAGAACAGGTTCTAAATTCGGACCTATTAAGATGGAAGATGGAATGCAAAAAGACGGATTAGTTGATGCTTACGAGCAAGTAGCTATGGGAGTTTGTGCTGATGAGTGTGCTGTTGAATATGAATTTTCTAGAGAAGATCAAGATGCTTTTGCTGTTGAATCATACAACCGTTCTGCTAAAGCTTGGAGCGAAGGGAAATTTGCAGATGAAATCGTTCCTGTAGAAATACCTCAACGTCGTGGTGAGCCAATCATTTTTTCTGAAGATGAAGAATACAAAAACGTAAAAATGGATAAAATCCCTGCTTTACGTCCTGCTTTTACTAAAGAAGGAACCGTAACTGCTGCAAACGCATCAACTATTAATGATGGTGGAGCTGCCTTAATATTAATGTCTGCTGACAAAGCTACTGAGTTAGGATTAACTCCATTAGCTAAAATTAGAGGATATGCAGATGCTGCTCACGAACCAAAATGGTTTACTACCGCTCCTGCAAAAGCACTACCTAAAGCTTTAGCTAAAGCTGGAGTTGCTATTGAAGATGTTGATTATTTCGAATTAAATGAAGCATTCTCTGTAGTTGGTTTAGCAAATATGAAAATCTTAGGACTATCAGCTGATCAAGTAAATGTAAATGGTGGAGCTGTTTCGTTAGGACATCCATTAGGAGTTTCTGGAGCTAGAATTATCATTGCTTTAACTTCAATTTTAAAACAAAACAACGCTAAAATTGGTGCTGCTGGTATTTGTAACGGTGGTGGTGGTGCTAGCGCAATGGTAATTGAAAGAGTATAGTTTTTAATTATATTTACTAATTATTAATGAAAGAGCAACTTTTAGAACGAACAAGATTATTTGCACACACAGCTGTAGACGTTGCTCTTTCATTACCGAATACTTACCTTGGAAATCACATAAAAGGACAATTAGTTAGAGCTTCAACATCTGTTGGTAGTAATTACCGAGCTGCTTGTTTAGGACAATCTAAACGTTCTTTTGTAGCTAAATTAAGTATTGTTATTGAAGAAGCTAAAGAATTGACTTCTATTTTTGTCGCTTCAAGAAAAACAATTTCCACTCAAATAAACAATAATAAATAATCAATAGAAACCCATCAATGTCTTACGGAATTTGTAATTTAAGTATTGTTCCTCTTCGATTAGAACCTTCTGATGCTTCGGAAATGGTTAGTCAGGTTCTTTTTGGTGAACACTTTGAAGTTATAGAAAAGTCAAAAAAATGGAGTAAAATTCGTTTAGATTTTGATAGCTACGAAGGATATATCGACAACAAACAATACGAAGAAATTTCAGAAGAAACACATGCACTTCTATCAAAAGAAAAAAAGCAGTATGCTGGTGAGTTAATTGATTTTATTACGGATAACAATAGTAATCTAACAACAATTCCTATGGGAGCTCGTCTTCCATTATTCAAGGAAAATAAAATTAACATTAACAACACTTCGTTTTTTTACGATGGTAAAGTTTGTGGTAATAAATTAGAAAAACCTACTATTGTAGAAACCGCTTTTTTATTTTTAAATGTTCCTTATTTATGGGGAGGAAAATCCCCTTTTGGAATCGATTGTTCTGGGTTTACACAAACCGTATATAAATTATGTGGATATAACCTTCTTAGAGACGCTAAACAACAAGCCACTCAAGGTGAAGTATTAAGCTTTATAGAAGAGAGTGAGCCAGGGGATTTAGCTTTTTTTGATAATGAAGAGGGTGTTATCACCCATGTTGGAATTATCATGAATGATTATAACATTATTCACGCCCACGGAAAAGTTCGTATTGATAAATTGGATCATAGTGGTATTTACAATGTTGACACCCATCAACACACGCATAAACTAAGAGTTATTAAACGTTTAGTTGACTAAACATTTTTCAACTTTTTATCATAATAAAAAAGCACGCGGAACTAAATTTAGTTCCGCTTTTTTTATGTCTTACAACAATTATTTATTGCATAGATTTGTATAACTCTCTGTATTCAGAAGCTTTATCACTCATTTCTAAAACTTCATATAAATTCATTAAAGTTTTAACTGTATCAACACTTCTGTTTAAGCTATCTGCCTTTTCTAAAAACGGAACTGCTTCTTTGTAAACTTCTTTTTGTTTAGCTGCTAACTCGTCATACTTTTTAAAGTTAGATAAGTTCTTGTTCATTTCCTCAACAATCGCTTTTTCTTGATCTAAAATTACTACAGCTAAGTTCATATAAGCATCTGCATGATCTGGCTTTAACTCAATTGTTTTTTCGTAGTACTTCTTAGCATCTTCCATTCTACCTTGATTGAAGTTTACTACCCCTAAGTTATAGTATAATGTTGGATTTTCAGGATCTAAAGCTACTGCTTCGCTCATCAATTCACCAAACTTATCCATTTTACCCATCTCAACATATAATTGAGCTTCGTTTAAAATTAAATTAAGATCTTTAGGGTTAGATGCACGAGCATCTTTAAAAGCTGCAATTGCCTCTTCTGTTTTTCCTTGCTCTTTTAAAATTAAAGCTACGTTTTTAACTATGGTTGCTGTTTTTGACTCTGAAGATCTTACATCTGGCTTAAGGTAACCTCCTGATTTTACCATTAAATCTCTTCTTGCCTTGTCATTACCAAAACTTTCTACTTTTCCTGAAGCCTTATCTGTAGCAACGAATTCTTTTTCGATTCCTGTGTACCCTATTTTTTGTAACTCTCTGTAGTACTCAATAGCTTTATCATAATCTTTAGCTTGTGTAGCTGAAACTGCTGCGTTGTAAGCAAAAGAAGTATCTGCAGGACTTAAAAGGTAGGTTAAGTAAAAATTCTCAGCTGCATTTTTGTAATCTTTCTTATTGTTATAGAAATCAACAGCTTTGTTTGATACTTCTTGAATCATTTGATTTAAGATAGGACGAGCTTCATCTCCGTACTTGCTTTCATTCATTGCAAATAAAGCGTTTAAAGATTCTGCTGCTCCTTTGTAATCTTTTTGTGCTGCTAATGCTTTACCTTTTAAAAAGTAAAACTTAGACTTGTACTTGTCTTCACCATTCATCATTAAAGACCCTTCAATAGTTTTAAGAGTGCTTAATGCCGTAGTAAAATCTTGTTTTTTAATTGCTTTTTCAGCTTCTTTTAATTCTGATTTTTGAGCCACTGCCCCTAACGACATCAATCCTAAAGAAAGGGCTATAAATTGATTTTTCATTTTTTTGTTATGATTTATTTATTGTTGTTCTTGACTTTCGTTTGATTCATTTTCAATTTCTATGCCATTTTCTTCTTCGTCTTTTTCATGCATCACTTTTGCAACCGCTGCAATATCATCATTATCTTTAATGTTAATCAACTTAACTCCTTGAGTTGCACGTCCCATAACACGTAAATCTTCTACTGCCATACGGATGGTTAACCCAGATTTGTTAATAATCATTAAATCGTTAGAATCATCTACATTCTTGATTGCTACTAAATTACCAGTTTTATCTGAGATATTCAATGTTTTTACACCTTTACCTCCACGGTTGGTAATACGATAATCTTCTAACTTAGAACGTTTTCCATATCCTTTTTCAGAAACTACTAAGATATCACTTTCAGCATCATCTACAGCAACCATACCGATTACCTCATCGTTGTCATGCGCTAAGGTAATACCACGAACTCCAGATGCTGTTCTACCCATCGGACGCGTTTTCTCTTCTTCAAAACGAATCGCTTTTCCTGATTGTAACGCTAACATTACTTGGCTATCTCCGGTAGTTAACTTCGCTTCTAATAACTCATCTCCTTCCTTAATAGTAATAGCGTTGATACCATTAGCTCTTGGACGAGAATATTGCTCTAAAGGAGTTTTCTTAACCTGACCTTGTTTCGTAGCCATGATCACGTAGTGACTGTTGATATAGTCTTCATCTTTTAAATCACCTGTTACTAAGAATGCTTTTACTTTATCGTCTTGCTCAATGTTGATTAAATTCTGAATTGCTCTACCTTTGGTACTCTTACCTCCTTCTGGCACTTCGTACACACGCATCCAGAATACTTTTCCTTTTTGAGTGAAGAACAACATATACTGGTGATTTGTACCCACAAATAAGTGCTCTAAGAAATCTTCGTTACGAGTAGTTGCACCTTTTTGCCCACGTCCACCTCTATTCTGAACTTTATATTCGTCTAAGTTTGTACGCTTCACATAACCTGCATGTGAAATAGTTACTACTACCTTAGAGTTAGGAATCATATCTTCAATACGCATATCACCTCCAGCGTATTCAATTACTGAACGACGATCATCACCATATTTTTCTTTAATATGAAGTAATTCATCTTTAATAATTTGGTAACGTCTCGGTTCATTAGCAAGAATATCTTTTAAATCTGCAATAGTCTTAATGATCTCATCATACTCAGAACGTAATTTATCTTGTTCTAATCCTGTTAACTGACGTAAACGCATTTCAACAATGGCACGCGCTTGAATTTCTGTTAACTCAAAACGCTCCATTAACTTTTCACGTGCTTCATCTGCATTTGACGAACCACGGATAATTGCAATAACTTCGTCAATATTATCCGAAGCAATAATCAATCCTTCTAAAATATGTGCACGAGCCTCGGCTTTCTTTAATTCAAACTCTGTTCTACGAACAATTACCTCATGTCTGTGTTCAACAAAGTAATGAATTAATTGCTTTAAGTTTAATTGCTCTGGACGACCTTTTACTAGGGCAATATTGTTTACACTAAACGAAGTTTGTAACTGTGTATATTTAAATAACTTATTTAAAACAATGTTAGGAATTGCATCACGCTTTAACACGTACACTACACGCATACCTTTACGGTCAGATTCATCACGAATACTCGCAATTCCTTCTAATTTCTTTTCGTTTACCAAGTCAGCAGTTTTCTTAATCATCTCTGCTTTATTTACTTGGTAAGGAATTTCTGTTACTACGATACACTCACGACCTTTCACCTCTTCAATCGTAGCTTTTGCACGCATTACAATACGACCACGTCCTGTATGGAAGGCTTCTCTTACACCGTCATATCCGTAGATAATTCCCCCTGTAGGGAAATCAGGAGCTTTGATGTGTTGCATTAACTCATCAATTTCGATATCACGATTATCAATATAAGCAACGGTACCATTGATAACTTCTGTTAAGTTATGCGGCGCCATATTGGTTGCCATACCTACTGCAATACCAGAAGCTCCATTCACTAATAAATTTGGAATACGCGTTGGTAAAACCGTTGGTTCTTGTAAAGTATCATCGAAGTTTAACTTATGATCTACCGTATCTTTTTCAATATCAGATAACATTTCTTCTGATATCTTTTGCATACGCACCTCTGTATAACGCATTGCTGCTGGACTATCACCATCTACCGAACCAAAGTTCCCTTGTCCATCAACCATCATGTAACGCACACTCCAGTCTTGTGCCATACGCACCATAGAGTCGTACACCGAAGTATCTCCATGTGGGTGATACTTACCTAACACCTCTCCTACAACTCTTGCAGATTTCTTATATGCTCCTGTAGCTTTAATTCCTAATTCATGCATTCCAAACAACACTCTTCTGTGTACTGGTTTTAAACCATCTCTTACATCTGGTAATGCTCTAGATACTATCACCGACATTGAGTAATCGATGTATGCCGACTTCATTTGCTCTTCAATGTTGATAGGGATCAACTTTTCGCCATCTGCCATATATTTTCTTTTAAAATATTAGTATTTATTTTCGTTAAAAAAGTGAATTTTACACTCGATAAAACTCACTTTTAAAATGCAATTTTATTTGTCGCATTTTCTAAAACATTGCAAGATACTACAACCCTCAGTTTTACACAAAAAATATCCCTATTGTTTTAAGATACTTATTAACAATTTAAAGGGGTTTTAAACATTAAAAATGCTTATTTTACTCGTCATAATGTCAGTTAAAAACTATTGGCACCTTTTTTGTAATTTTTAAGAAAAAAACTTACTAACTTTACAAAGACAGAAAATAAATTTATGGACGATAATTTTTCACCACAAGTAAGAGATGTAATCACTTTCAGTAAAGAAGAGGCCTTACGACTAGGTCATGACTTTATCGGAACAGAGCATCTATTGTTAGGTTTGATAAGGAAAGGTGACGGGAAAGCCATCGAAATATTAACTACTTTCGATGTAGACTTAGATTTAGTTCGCAATAAATTAGAGAAGTTAAACCCTACAACCCCATCTATAGCAAACTCTCAAAGAAAGAGTTTACACCTTACAAGACAAGCAGAGAAAGCTATAAAAACAACGTTTTTAGAAGCTAAATTATATCAAAGCAATGCTATTGACACGGCTCATTTATTGTTATGTATTTTACGTAACGAAAATGACCCTACAACAAAACTACTTCAAAAGTATGATGTAGATTACGAGCAAGCAAAAAGCTTATACAAAGAGTTACATGTTGATGACGACACGTACATCTCTCCTATAAGTGAAACGCCTTCTGAAGATGATTTTGCTGATGATAAAACAAATCCTTATGGGCAACAACCTCAAAAAGGCAAGCAAGTAAAGAAATCTAAAACACCTGTTTTAGACAATTTCGGGCGTGATTTAACAGCTTTAGCCATTGCAGGTAAGTTAGACCCTGTAGTTGGTCGTTTAAAAGAAATAGAACGCGTTTCTCAAATTTTAAGTAGACGAAAAAAGAACAACCCAATGCTAATTGGTGAACCAGGAGTTGGTAAATCTGCCATTGCAGAAGGATTAGCGTTGCGTATTGTTGACAGAAAAGTGTCTCGAATTTTATTCGACAAGCGTATCGTTTCTTTAGACTTGGCTAGCTTAGTTGCAGGAACTAAGTACCGTGGTCAGTTCGAAGAGCGTATGAAAGCGTTGATGAATGAGCTTGAAAAGAACGACGATATTATTCTTTTTATTGATGAAATTCACACAATTGTTGGTGCTGGTGGAGCAACAGGTTCGTTAGATGCATCTAACATGTTAAAGCCTGCTTTAGCACGAGGAGAAATTCAATGTATTGGTGCCACTACTCTAGATGAATACAGAACAAATATTGAAAAAGACGGAGCTTTAGAACGTCGTTTTCAAAAGGTAATTGTTGATCCTACTACCGTAGAAGAAACCATTCAAATTTTACACAACATCAAAGGGAAATATGAAGCACATCATCATGTTACCTTTACTGATGAAGCTATTGAAGCTTGTGTAAAATTAACGAACCGTTATATGACCGATCGTTTCTTACCAGACAAGGCAATTGATGCGTTGGATGAAGCTGGATCGAGAATTCATATTACAAACATCGTAGTTCCTCAACAAATTTTAGAGCTAGAATCTAAACTTGAAGAAATTCGTGATCGTAAAACCAAAGCAGTTAGCGGACAAAAATATGAGGAAGCTGCTAAGCTTCGTGATGACGAAAAGAATATTGAAACTGCCTTAGAATCTGCGCAACATCAATGGGAAGAAGATTCTAAAATGCACCGTGAAACGGTTACTGAAGATAATGTTGCAGAAGTAGTATCGATGATGACAGGTATTCCTGTAAATCGTGTTGCCGAAGCTGAAAGTAGTCGATTGGCAGAGTTACCTCAATTAATTAAAGGTAAGGTAATTGGTCAAGAAGAAGCGGTTACTAAAGTGGTAAAAGCAATTCAAAGAAACCGTGTAGGATTAAAAGACCCGAACAAACCAATTGGTTCGTTTATTTTCTTAGGTTCTACTGGTGTTGGTAAAACGCAATTAGCAAAAGTATTAGCTCGTGAGTTATTTGACTCTGAAGATTCTCTTATTAGAATTGACATGAGTGAATACATGGAAAAATTTGCGATTTCTCGTTTAATTGGTGCACCTCCAGGATATGTTGGTTACGAAGAAGGTGGGCAGTTAACCGAAAAAGTACGTCGTAAGCCTTACTCGGTAATTTTATTAGATGAGATTGAAAAAGCACACCCAGATGTGTTCAACATGTTATTACAAGTGTTAGATGACGGACATATTACCGATAGTTTAGGTCGTAAAATCGATTTTAGAAACACGGTGATTATCATGACTTCTAACATCGGTGTTCGTAAGTTGAAAGACTTTGGTGGTGGTGTTGGTTTTGGTACTACCTCTAAAAAGGAACAAGAAGATGCGAATGCACGCAGCGTGATTGAAAACGCTTTAAAAAAGTCGTTTGCACCTGAATTCCTAAACCGTATTGATGATGTTATCATCTTCAACTCATTAGAGCGTGAAGACATTCATAAGATTATTGATATTGAATTAGATAAGTTACTAAAACGTATTGACGATTTAGGTTACAAACTAAACTTAAGCGAGAAAGCTAAAGATTATATTGCCGATAAAGGTTTTGACAAACAATATGGAGCACGTCCTTTAAAAAGAGCTATTCAAAAATATATTGAAGATGCTTTAGCTGAAGAGATTGTAAACTCCAAACTAAACGAAGGCGACACCATTTTCATGGATTTAGATGAGAAAAATCAAAAACTACTCATCAAAATAGAAAAAGGCGAAAAACCTAAAGAGTCTAGAACAGAAATAGACGAAGACAATTAAAAAATAAAAATCCCGAGCACTAAAGTACTTGGGATTTTTTTATTCCCTTGATTTTCCCTCATTCATAAAATAGTTTGATTGATCCCTAATAATTGAGCTTAACTAAATTATTAACTATAACTACTAAACTATGAACTCTACTACTGAAAATCAAATTACACCCTCAAGAATTATGGAGGTAGGTATGGGATTTTGGGCTTCCAAAACATTACTTACCGCTGTTAAAATGGGGTTGTTTACACATTTAGCCAATGGTGAACTATCAGGAAAAGAAATCCAAGAGAAACTCAATCTTCATGACAGATCTCTTTTCGACTTTCTTGATACCTTGGTTGCCTTGGGCTTTTTAAATCGTGATGGATTAAAAGAAAATGCAACTTATAGCAATTCTGAAGACTCCAACTTATTTTTAGACAAAAACAAACCCAGTTACATCGGTGGTATTTTAGAAATGTCTAACAACCGATTGTATCCTTTTTGGAACAATTTAGAAGAAGCTTTAGTAACCGGAAAACCACAGAATGAAACAAAAAATGGTGGTAAACCGCTCTTTGAAGCGATTTATGCCGATGAAAACAGACTCCGAGAATTTATACATGGAATGTCTGGTGTTCAGATAGGAAATTTTATGAAGTTAGCTCGTGATATTGATTTTTCTAAATACGACACCCTTTGTGATGTTGGCGGCTCTGGTGCAACGCTATCTATACTTATCGCAAAAAACAACCCACATATAAAATGTATTTCTTTCGATCTTCCTGCTGTAGAACCTATTGCTAAGGAAAATGTAACCCATTTTGGTTTAAACGACCAAATAGAAACTCGCTCAGGTGATTTCTTTACTGATGAATTACCCAAAGCTGATGTTATTACTATGGGAAACATTTTACACGACTGGGGAACAAAAGATAAATTAATGCTTATAAAAAAAGCCTACAACGCCTTACCTGAAGGAGGATCACTTATTATTATTGAAAATATTATTGATGATGAACGAAACAAAAATGCTTTTGGCTTAATGATGTCGTTAAACATGGCAATTGAAACCGATGAAGGGTACGATTTTACGCTCTCAGATTTTAAGCAGTGGGCACAAGAAACTGGTTTTAACAACACTAGAATGATGCATTTAACAGGCCCTGCAAGCGCCATTATTGCCGTTAAATAATTTTAAAACTAAAAAATCTCATACTAGAACAAACCAAAACCTATAAAACACTAAAAATAAAAAACCTAAGCAACAACTTAGGTTTTTTTAATATATTTAGCTCTCAAATTGAAAAAGAATAAAATTGCTAAAAATTCCGCATATACTTCTAGATAAGCCGTGTAATAGTAATTTTATTACGTATATAAACTAGTTGTAGATAATAAAAACTAAATTTCTTCACCTGTAATTATTTCTATTGCATTTCTAACACCTTCACGCCTTCCATAATGTATGAAGTAATCTCTGCTTAATGGCTCAACTTCTTTCATTTGTTCATTGTGCCAGTTATGAGCAATGTATAGTTCATCTAAATCGTTTTTACAATCTACAACACCGTGTATATGTAACTGCTTTTGTAGATGCTCTTTTAAATACCTTCTGCATTCAGCATCACTTTTACTTTGCCTAATTTTGTTATAAAGTTTATTATCTATACTACCTATAAAGTCATTATACGTCATTTCTTATTTGTTTAATTTGTTTTTAAATACCCGCAACTACACATACACAAATACGTTGTGGTTCATATTGAGAAGCCTCTCGTTAAAAATTGCAATTAGTTGAATAATAATCTTTAAATTTATCAGACATGAAAAACAAAAGAAACAAAATCATTAACCTTTTTAGAATTGGAGTATTACTCTTTGGGGTTTCCTTATTTTTATGGAGTTGTGAAAAGCAAGAAGAAATACTTAACAACCCTCAGTCTAAATTCTTAATTGCTCATAAAAATTATAGTTCTGTTACAA
>NZ_JAPEHZ010000052.1 GCF_028823685.1 Tenacibaculum sp. L6
GATTACTCTTAAATCCAATTCTCCTTCTTGACTCTTGATCTTTTTTTTCTAATTCTGCCTCTAATCTCTTATACCTACTTATATCTTTAATGGTTACAACAACGGCTGCTATGTTGTTTTCATTATCTATTATAGGCCTTCCACTCAGTAAAACTCTCCTAATAGTATTCGTCTCTTTATTCAATAACAATACATCAATATCGTTGGTAATTTTACCTAGTAAAGCTAATTCTGCAGATAGATTTTGAGCTGGAAAAACTTTTCCATCATATGGATTTAACACCTTAAAATGATCTGAAAAATCAATTGATATTTGAGAGTCATCTTCAATACCAAAAAGCTCGTTAGCAACCTCATTAGCTAACACAACTTGCTTTTCAGCATTAGCCACCAATACTCCATCACTAATATTTTCTATAATCATATTCAACTTTTGCTGATTCTCATACAAATCATTCATTCTTCTTTCATTCTCTTCTTGCAGCAACAAATCATTTGTAATATCTCTAACCACAGCATATAATGTTCCAGTAGCCGTATCAGAAGTAGCATTCCAAGACAGCCACTTAATACTTCCATCCTTACAAATCCAACGATTTTTAAAACTTACTAAATTCACTCCACCTTCTAACTTTTTAATCGCCTCCTTTGTCATTTCAATATCTTCAGGGAAGACATAAGTAGCGAACGGATTATTAAGCAATTCTTCATTAGAATACCCTAAAAGATTACTTAAAGAAGGATTTACCTTTAAAAACCTTTCATTAGATGCTATCACCAAACTATCTGTTGAAATATTAAAAAAAGTATCCGCTTCCTTTTGCGACTCCATAATCATTTTCCTTTCTGTAATATCTGTAGATATACTTCCTATAGCATACACTCTATTAGAAACATCAAACAAGGGAAATTTTACTGATAAATATGTATGCTTTCCATCAGACTGCTCAATCTCTTCTTCTACTTGAATTTCTCTTCCTAACTTCATTGCCTCTAAATCGGCATCTAGATATTTATCAGCTAATTCTTCTGGTAAAATATCATGATCGGTTTTTCCTATTAAATCTTTATCGTATGCTTCAAAAATTGATTGATACTTCTTATTTACCAACATATACTCGCCGTTTATTTTCTTTACGGAAATTGCATTGGTAGTATTCTCTATTATCGAGTGCAGTAATTTTTGACTTTTTAACAATTCTTCTTCCGATTTCTTTTTTGCTTTAAGCTGTGTTCTTAAAATAAAAAACACAGTTGTTAACATCCCTAAAATAATAACTATTAACCCCAGTGAAATCCAATTCCACAAACTATCATCCGTAGTGTTATTCATCTGTTTTAAGTAAACAACACCAAGTGCTACAACCATAAGACTATTTATAATATAGCCATACAAATTCTTTCTTTCCATTGAGGTTTTCATCTATACACGATATTTAATACACTAATATATTGAAATTTAAAAACATAAAAATGATAACCACCTTTTAAAACACCTTAAACCGATATTTTTTAATCAAAAAACAATACTTATCCTTTTTCAAATCACTCAAAAAAGTCTCTTTTTTGAAAACCCCTTTTTAATCAGTATCTTTGCCGCTTATGATAAAAAAACTCAAAGACAAAAAGAACAAAAGAATTTTCAGCTTTAACTTTTTGGTTTTCAGAAATCAATCCGACAAATTCATCCCTCCTTCTGAATAAAATCCCCTTTTTATCAAGCTAAAAAGAGTTTCCCTTAACTCTTAAACATGAAAATGTACTTTTTACAAGCACACTTTCTTCACATTTATTATTACAACAATGAATTTCTCAAAAAAAAGCCTAGTCTTAGTCGCTTTTTCTTTTGTTACAGCTATGTTTTCACAAGAAAAACCTGAGGTTAAAATTGGCGGGGCATTACGATTTAACTATAATCTATCTTCTTGGAAAGATGGACAAAAAAAGCGTGGAGGCGATTTCGGTTTCGATGTCTTCAGGATTAATGCTAAAGCTAAATACAAAGGAATAAAACTTAATGCCGAGTATCGTTTTTACTCGCAAAGTTTTGGAGGTAGCATGCTTAAACAAGGTTGGTTAGGATATGACTTTAACGAAAAAGACAATATTCAATTAGGATTAACACAAGTGCCCTTCGGTAATACTCAGTACAACTCTCATAGTTGGTTTTTTGGCATCAACTATTATTTAGGTTTAGAAGACGACCATGATATGGGAGTGAAATTCACCCATAAAGGTAAAAAGTGGGAATATGCCTTGGCTTTTTTTAAAAATGCTGAGGAACTTAATTTTGGAAGCAACTCTGATGTTTCCGACAGCCGATACTCATACGATGTTGCCTCAATAGACATTGATGGTGATGGAAACTTAGACTTAAGATATAAAGAAACAAATCAATTAAACGGTCAAGTAAACTATCACTTCGGAAATGAAAACACACAACACAAAATAGGAGTTTCTTCACAATACGGGGGACTCTATAATTTAGATACTGAAGATATTTCTAATCATCATGCTTTTGCCTTACACTATCAACTAAATACAAAAAACTTCAGTACAAAAGCACAAGTATCTACCTACAAATACAGTACTAAAAACACTACCCACAGCAACCTTATTGCTTTAACTGCTTATGGAGCTCCTTACCTTACTGCTACAGAAGCAACAACATACACTTTAGGTGCAGCCTACACTTTTCCTGTTAAATGGAAACCTATTTCTAGCATACAAGTATACAATGACTTTGGATACATGGATAAAACAGCTAAGAATTTCGAAGACAGTATTATGAATGTGTTTGGTTTCTTGGTAACAGCTGGTAATGTCTATACATACATAGATTTTGCCACAGGGAAAAACCACCCTTGGTTAGGTCCAATATGGACAAACGCTTTAGCAAATGGAACACCTAATGCTAATTGGGAAATGAGATTTAATATAAACATCGGATATTATTTTTAATTATATGAATGAGACAAATCATCAACAAATGAAGAAAGCAAAAAAAATAATTAGAAGCGACGAACGAAAATCAATCTTTGGGCTCGAAGTTAACGGACCTGTATTCTTCACTTCTTCAATAGTAATAATACTAAGCGTAGCTTTAACGTTACTCTTTAAAGAAAGAGCACAATCCTATTTTGACACAGCGCAAAGTTTTATAGCAAACAAAACTGGTTGGTTATTTATTTTAGCTGTAAACATTTTTGTTACTTTTATGCTCTACTTAGCTTTTAGTAAATACGGAAGCTTGCGTATAGGTGGAGCTAAAGCAAAACCAGAATTTTCAACTACCTCTTGGTTTTCAATGCTTTTTAGTGCAGGTATGGGGATTGGGCTGCTCTTTTGGAGTATTGCCGAACCTGTTTATCATTTTTCTTCTCCTCCTTTAGCCGATCCAAACACAGCTGCTGCTGCTAAAGAAGCCATGAATGTTACTTTTTTACACTGGGGATTGCATGCTTGGGCTATTTACGCTTTGGTTGGATTATCTTTAGCTTATTTTACATATTCTAGAGGGCTTCCTTTAACAATTCGTTCAGTTTTTTATCCTTTTTTAGGGGATAGAATTCATGGTAGAATTGGAGATATTATCGATATTTTTGCTGTTTTAGCTACCGTTTTTGGTTTAGCAACTTCGTTAGGATTAGGTGTTAAACAAGTAGCTGCTGGTTTAGAGCACGTTTTTGGTTTAGATTCAGGAATTTCTTTACAAATATGGCTAATTGTAGGTATTACATTGATAGCCACCATATCAGTAATTTCAGGAGTTGATAAAGGAGTAAAGTTCCTTAGTGAAATGAACATGCGTATTGCAGTATTATTATTACTTGCCGTAGTAATTTTAGGTCCCACAATTTTCATCCTAAAATCGTTTGTACAAAATACTGGTAGTTATGTAAACGACTTAATCAATCTTTCTACTTGGGCTGAAGCCTATACAGGAACAGAATGGCAAAACTCATGGACTATCTTTTATTGGGGATGGTGGATTGCTTGGTCTCCTTTCGTAGGAATGTTTATCGCTCGTGTTTCTAAAGGAAGAACAATTAGAGAATTTATTTTAGGTGTTTTAATCGTTCCTACCTTAATCACTTTATTTTGGATTACAGCTTTTGGCGGTACCTCTTTACACGAAATTTTAGGAGGAGATCCTACTATTGCAGAGGGTGTGAATGATAATGTTGCAACTGCTCTTTTTGTATTCTTAGAAGACTTCCCTTTTTCAATGGCGTTAAACATCATTGCTATTATTCTTATTGCTAGTTTCTTTGTTACCTCATCAGATTCTGGTTCTTTAGTGGTTGACAGCTTAACTTCAGGTGGAAAAATTGATGCTCCAGTAGGGCAACGAATATTTTGGGCACTTGCAGAAGGCGCTGTAGCAGCCGTTTTATTATTAGGAGGAGGTTTAAAAGCTTTACAAACTGCTTCTATTGCAACCGGACTTCCTTTTACCTTACTTTTGCTGCTCATGTGCTACTCTCTTTTTAAAGGATTAAAAGAAGATTATAAAGAACACCTAAAGCGTTTAAATCAAAAGGAAAAAGAAGAATATCAAGAAACTGTAAAAAGGTTAATAGACTCTAAAAAACAAAAAGCTTAAATTATGAAGATAAAAAACATACTTGTAGCCTTAGATTTATCAGAATTAGACATCTCGCTAATTAAATATTGTAGCATGTTGGCTAAAAATTACGGAACAGAAAACGTGTATTTTATTCATAATGTAAAAAAATATGAAATAAGTAGCTTATTTTCTGAACAGTTAGAAAACATTAATATTGAAGAAATTATTGAAGAAGAACTTGAAAACAGCATAAGTAAGTATTTTGACACCGACTGCAACTATGAATTATTAGTTTCAGACGATGCTTATACTGAAAGTTTAATTAGCTACGTTGCCAATAAATACCACACTAATTTGATAATCGTAGGAAACAAAAACACTTACAAAGGATCTGGTTCGGTTTCAGGTAAGTTATTACGTATGGCAAAATGTAACGTGCTTTTAATACCTAAAGAAGCAAACTTGACCCCTGAAAACCTTATGGTTGCTACTGATTTTTCATCAGCCTCTCTAAAAGCATTTCATACCGCTTCAGACATGAGTTCAAGACAAAAATCTACGTTAAAAGCGCTGAATGTTTTTAAAATACCTCAGTTGTTTTTCCCTTACATCAAAATTGATAAAGCTCGAGAAAAAGTAGAAAAACACGTTGATTTACAGTTTGAAAAATTACTTCAAAAAACAAAAGCTCAACATATAGAAACTCTTAAAGCTTCTGCAGGTGAAGACAGTATTCCTGAAAAAATTAGAACTATTGCCGAAAAAGATAAAACAGACATTTTATTTGTTGCCGACAAAGGACACAACAACTTTACTTCTCTTTTAGTAGGAAGTGTTACTGAAGAATTGTTTACTCAAGATTTACACGTACCTCTATGGGTAGTTAAACGTTATATCGCCTCATAAAACAAAAAAACGGAGCTAATAATTAGCTCCGTTTTTTTTATTACTCAATTCTTTTTTTCTCTGATTTTTCGATTTCTTTCACAGTATTAAAAAGAGTTTCTTTTAAGCCTCGATATCCTTTTAAGAACTCACTTACTTCAATAATTAATCTTCGGTGTTCATTTTTATAGACTTCTTCCTCTATTACTTGATCTACCCCATCTACCATTACTTCTAACCCTCTTTCATGAGCCTCTACAAGCTTAATTAATTCGTCTGTTTTTTTTCTAGATTTCCCTAACTCTTCAACTATTTTAGTTGTTCCCTTAAATTGATCAGGAGCTATTAATTCAAAAATATACTTTCTAATTAAATCTTCAAAAAAGAGTTGTTCATCTTTCAAAAAAGAAAGTTCAGACAGCCATTGTTTTGAGGTTAAATGCATATCTTCTGCACTCAACCACTCAACATATTTCACATATGTGTTTGTTGTTTTCATTGAACTAGCTTTTACGATTAGACATTTCATTTTATATCATTAACTCTTTTATAGCATGTAATTTTGGAATACAAACATTCCAATTTTTCTCTTTTTGTATTTTCACCCTAAAAGCATCTAAAGCTGTTTGTTCTCCATGAATAAGAAACACTTCTTTTGGTATGTTTTTTATCTCACTTAACCAATCTAACAAGTCTTGCTGATCTGCATGAGCAGATAAACTTTCTATACTTTTAACTCTTGCCTTTACAGGAAAATATCGTCCAAAGAACTTTATTTCATGACATCCTTCTTGTAACTGTCTTCCTCTTGTTCCTTCTGCCTGATACCCAACCAACAGAATCGTCGTAGTAGGATCATCAACCATCTGTTGTAAGTAAGTTAAAACCCTACCGCCAGTTACCATACCACTTCCTGCAATTATTATTTTAGATCTCGAATCATCAATAGTTTCCCAAGTTTCTCTATACGATTCTACAATAGTAACGTGATTACACATAGCTGCATATTCATCCATCGATAATTTATGCCATTTCGGATATCGTTTAAAAACCTCTAAAACATTATTCCCCATCGGGCTATCTACAAAAATGGGAATGTTTGGGATTTTATTTTTTTTATACAACTTCCATAAAACATACATTAACATTTGCAAACGCTCAACAGCAAAACTAGGAATGATCAAATTTCCTTTTTGCACGATGGTTTCTTTAATTGTTTCTGATAAAATTTCTTCTATATCTTCTGTAGGATGCAGTTTATGACCATATGTACTTTCTAAAAAAAGGTAATCTGCCCACTCAGGTTTTTTTGGTTTTTCTAACAAATAATCATTTTGCCTTCCAATATCTCCAGAAAACACAAATCGCTTTTTGTTGATATTTAATTCTATGAAAGTAGCTCCTATGATATGTCCGTTATATTGAAATCTATATGAGATTTCATCTGAAAAAGAAATCCATTCTCCTTCCTCTACAGCTTCAAATAAGGTTATTGTTTTTTCAGCTTCAGCAATTGTATAAAAAGGAAGTACAGGATTATGTTTACTATAATGTTCTAGAGTTGCTTTTTCTGCTTCTTCTTCGTGAATCTTTGCACTATCTTTTAAAATAATTCCTGCAATCGCTAAAGTAGGAGCTGTTCCAATAACCCTCCCTCTAAACCCTTGCTTGTACAATCTTGGTAGAAACCCTACATGATCTAAATGTCCGTGTGTTAATAGTACTATATCAATTTGGCTTACATCTATAGGAAGTTCTTTCCAATTTAACTCTCTAAGCTCTTTGAGTCCTTGAAACATCCCGCAATCAATCAAAATTTTCTTACCGTACGCTTCGAGCAAAAACTTTGATCCTGTAACTGTACCTGCTGCTCCTAAAAAATGAACTTTAGCAAAATTAAGCATCATTACTTATTTTAAGCGTTACACAATTGTTGTATTTCTGCAAGAATTCTTTTCTTTCTAGTATCAGAAACCCCTAAATGATCTAAGTAAAAGCTATCTTTTATTAACTCTCTACACAGTACTACATCTCTATTTAATAAAAACTGCTTTTCTCTATTTGTCAATAAAGTTGAAACCGTAATAGGGTATAACCCTAAACGATCAATTATATCCTTTAAACTATTTTCTAGAGGGTAATCCCAACTTAACAGGTATAATCCAGTACAATTACCATACTGAGTTGCATCTTTAGTAAACCTTGTATTTGTTACAACCCAACCTTGAGTTAAGGTTGTATCGTGTTTTTTAAATGTATTCCAATGATTTTTAACATCGCGATAACGAGAATGAACATATAAAGGAACTTTAACATTACAAACGAGACCTTGCTCACTATGAAATTTACATTCTACAACAGTGGTTTCATTATTTTTATGTGCTACGATATCTACTTCGTGCTGTACACATTCTCCTTGTAAAATTTCTCCTACAGCTACCTTATACCCTGAATATTTTAAAATAGCTCCTATAAAATGTTCAAAAGGAAAACCAGTGGGACCTAACTCATATATTGCTTTCTTTAACTTATACTTAGAAGCGAACACGTTCTTTTTTTTCTTCAACAAAGCAAAGGCTCTATTATAAATTTCTTTCGTGGTTATTCCTTGGTACAATTCATCTTGAACGGTTTCTAAAATAGAAGCTACCACTTCATCATCGGCACCAGTTCGTTTTAGAGATTTTTTCAACTTAGTGAGTGAAAACTGTACGACTTCTCCAGAAGACTTTACAATTGAAATTTTATCAGGACTAGTGCTCATCTTTAAAGAAATCTCTAATCAATGCCTTTACTTGATTATCTGTCATACTATCAACTCTCTTCACTGCTTTAACTTTAGCATCTAATTCTTTATGCGAACTCTCTAATTCTCTTTTAAATTTTTCAAAAGTTTCTGCTGGACCAAAAATGGCTAATGAATCTGCGTTATCAACCTCAGCTGCAAGCTCACTAAAGTATCTTTTTGTTTGATGTTTTTCTCTTTCTAAATACTTACTGTCTTGAACCACATCTTGTGGACCTCCTTTAAATCGAGTTCCTGAACCTCCATGAATACGAAATGTTTCTATATTAGATTCTATCATTTTCATATCCTCTGTTCCGTTTTCAATGGTTATAACAAAAGCTTTTTTTTTTCTTTGTCTAACCAAACACCTACATTTTTCATCGTTTTCGTTTTAATTTCTTAAGTCATGTAACACTAATACAGATACTTTTAACTTGTACCTAATTTCTTTTACTAACGGCTTTGAGAAGACTGTGTGCGAAAATTTTCACCTATCTCATCATTGTTAGTAATATGCAACACTCTTAAAGAAGCGTTGCTAGTTCTACCTATATCTATAAATAATTCAATTCTCTTTTTAAGAATTCAGTAATTACCAATACTAAACGGCTACGTGCTTTTTTCAATTTTGGCTCTGAATTCCGTTTAAAAAGGCACAATTCCGTAAGCTTCATTCAACAAAAACAATCCTAAAAAGAATAATAACACATATATAGCTTGTATAAACTTTAAATTGGTTTGTTTTAATAAGTTGATGGTTTGTTTTGGAAAAGTGAAGAGAATAATTCCTTTAATTAAGGCTAACCAACCAAATAAAGTTACTACCAACTTAATGTTTGATTCCCAAATATTATGAGCTAAGACATTAAGTAATCCTATAATAATTGCAAAAAGCGAAAGGATAATTAAAAATCGGGCATCTTGTAAGTTATCTACTATTTGTTTTACCCTTTTCGGATTAAAACTCAAAACAAAGAAGAAAATAATACAATACCAGCCCCAAAATTTCAACAAAAAAACCGATATATCCATAACTTATAGTTTTATACAATTTCTCAAAGATACGAATATAACACACTGATTTTCATTATTTTTATCATGAAAAAAGAAAAAACCATAAACATATCGAAATATATTTATGGTTTTTATAATTATTGGAAATTTTCTCCTGTTATCTAAATTGAGTTAGTCTAGCAACATACTTTCCTATAACATCAAACTCTAAGTTTACTTTGCTACCAATTGTAAAATTTTTAAACGTAGTATGCTCAAAGGTATAAGGGATTATTGCCACACTAAATTCATCTTTTTTAGAGTTTACAACCGTTAAACTCACTCCGTTAATGGTAATAGAACCTTTTTCAATCGTTACATTACTTCCATCAAAGTTATATGAAAAAGTAAAAACCGTACTCCCTTCAGCATCTTCAATATTTTTACAAACACCAGTTCCGTCTACATGCCCTTGTACAATATGACCATCCAAACGAGCGCCTAACTTCATAGCTCTTTCAAGATTTACCTCTTCACCTACTTGTATATCGCCAATATTGGTTTTATCTAAAGTTTCTTTTATTGCTGTAACGGTATACTCATCATTATCAATTGCCACTACTGTTAAACAAACACCATTATGTGCTACACTTTGATCTATTTTTAACTCATTGGTAATTGTACTTTGAATTGTAAGGTGTAAATTTTCTTTTTCACGCTCTATTCCTTTAACCGTTCCAAGAGTTTCTATTATTCCGGTAAACATTCTATAAAAATTTAGTTACTTTTGTTAGCATCAAAAATACAACTTTACCTACGAAAGTAAACTATGGATAAAGCAAACAAAATTATTGTTGGAATTTCAGTTGGAGACATCAACGGAATTGGTATCGAAATTATTTTAAAAACTTTTGAAGACAAACGAATGTTAGATTTCTGTACCCCTGTGTTGTTTGCTTCAAACAAACTGATTTCATACCACAAAAAAGCGTTGAATCTTAATAATAGTGTCCACGGAATTACTTCAATAGATAAATTAGTTCACGGAAAAATCAATTTATTGAATGTTTGGAAAGAGGAGGTTAAAATTGATTTAGGTAAAATTACTGAAGAAGGTGGTAAATATGCTTTAAAATCTTTGCAAGGAGCAGTAGCTGCTTTAAAGAAGAATCAAGTTGATGTCTTACTTACCGCTCCTATTAGTAAAGAGAATATACAATCAGAAGAATTTAACTTCCCAGGTCATACAGAATACCTGGAAGAGAACATAGACGGAAAAAGCTTGATGATTTTAATGACGGATGAATTGCGTATTGGTTTAATAACAGGACATATTCCTGTTTCAAAAGTTGCCGAAACCATTACTCCAGAACTTATCAAGTCGAAAGTTGACATCATGTATAATTCATTAAAGCAAGATTTCAACATCAACAAACCTAAAATTGCCATTTTAGGACTGAATCCACATTGTGGAGATAACGGAATTATAGGTAGTGAAGACGATGAAATTATTCGTCCAACGATTGCCGAAATTAAAGAATCGGGTAAATTAGTTTTTGGTCCGTATGCAGCTGATGGTTTCTTTGGTTCTAAAACTTACGAACAATTTGATGGTGTTTTAGCCATGTATCATGATCAAGGGTTAGCTCCTTTCAAAGCTTTATCGTTTGGAAATGGTGTAAATTTCACCGCAGGATTAGCTAAAGTAAGAACCTCTCCAGATCACGGAACGGGATTTGATATCGCAGGTAAAAACAAAGCAAATGAAACGTCGTTTAAAGAAGCTTTATTTACCTCATTACAAATATTTAAGAACCGAAAAGAGTATCAAGAACTTACTAAAAATGCTTTAAACATAAAATAGTGCATTTTTTTTACACAAAATATAAAAGTAAAAACATTTTTTATATCTTTGCACGCTCAAATTGATAGTTGTAGATGAAAGACTTAAAACAATTCAACATACCTTTTGTAGGTTTAAAAGAAGGAAGTCATTTATTTGAATATCAAATTGACAAAACGTTCTTTGAAGCTTTTCAGTTTGATGAATTTAATGACGTAAACATTAAAGCTGATATTACTTTTGTAAAAAAGAGCACTTTATTTGAGCTTAATTTTACCATAAACGGAACCGTTAATGTTCCTTGTGATGTCACTAATGAATTGTTTGATCTACCTATTAATGGTAGTTTAGACTTGGTTGTTAAATTTGGCCCTGAATTTAATGACGAACACGATGAAATTTTGATACTTCCACACGAAGCGTATCAAATTAACGTTGCACAATATCTATATGAGTTAATTGTGTTATCCGTTCCAACCAAAAGAGTACACCCAAGTGTAACTGATGGTTCAATGCAGTCAGACGCTTTAAATAAATTAGAAGAATTAAGAATAAACGAAGAGAAAACTGTTGAAGAAGACTCAACAGACCCAAGATGGGATAAATTAAAGGATTTACTAACAGATAAATAAGACATAAAATGGCACATCCAAAGAGAAAAATATCTAAAACTAGAAGAGACAAAAGAAGAACTCACTATAAAGCTTCTGTTCCTCAAATAGCTGTTGATCCTACAACTGGAGAAGCTCATTTATACCACAGAGCTCACTGGCATGAAGGAAAACTTTATTACAGAGGTCAAGTAGTATTAGAAAGCGCTGCTGCTGAGGCTTAAGAACTAGTTTAAAAAATTAAAAAACCCTCTATTTTGAGGGTTTTTTTATGTTTTTACGTCAAAAAGTGTATTTTTTGATGTTTTTTTCTACAAAAAAGTGAAATAATTTTCATTACTTTGAAAACTCGTTTTACTACAAAACAAACAACTATGACTAAAATAACTGCAGCTATATCGGCGGTAGGAAAATATATTCCCGAGTACGCTCTAACTAACAAAGAGCTAGAAACAATGGTAGATACCAACGATGAATGGATTACCAGCAGAACAGGAATCAAAGAACGAAGAATCTTAAAAGGAGAAGGTCTTGGAACTTCTTACATGGCTATTAAAGCAGCCGAAGATTTACTACAAAAATCAAATACAAACCCTGAAGAAATAGACATGGTAATCGTAGCAACCGCTACACCAGATATGCCAGTAGCTTCTACAGCTGTATATACTGCCTCTAAAATTGGAGCAGTTAATGCTTTCTCATACGATTTACAAGCTGCTTGTTCTAGTTTCTTATATGGTATGTCTACTGCTGCTAGATATATTGAAAGTGGTCGTTATAAAAAGGTATTGTTAATTGGTGCTGATAAAATGTCATCAATTATTGATTATACTGATAGAGCTACTTGTATCATTTTTGGTGATGGTGCAGGTGCTGTTTTATTTGAACCAAATAATGATGGTTTAGGATTGCAAGACGAATACTTAAGAAGTGACGGTATTGGTCGTGAATTCTTAAAAATAGATGCAGGTGGATCAATCTTACCTCCATCAGAAGAAACCATAAAAAACAAGCAACACTTTGTTCACCAAGAAGGTAGAACTGTGTTTAAATTTGCTGTATCAAACATGGCAGATGTTTCTGAAAAAATGTTGACCAGAAACAACCTAACAAAAGAAGATATTCAGTGGTTAGTTCCACATCAAGCTAATAAAAGAATCATCGAAGCTACTGCTAACAGAGTTGGCTTAGAAGATGACAAAGTAATGATGAATATTCACAAGTACGGAAATACTACTTCTGCTACTTTACCGTTATTACTTGCCGACTATGAAAAAGAGTTGAAAAAAGGAGATAATTTAATTTTTGCTGCATTTGGTGGTGGTTTCACTTGGGGAGCTATCTACTTAAAATGGGCATATAACTCATAAACTAAACAACTAAAATTTAGGAAAATGGACATTAAAGAAATTCAAAGTCTTATAAAATTTGTAGCAAAGTCAGGTGCAAGTGAAGTAAAACTAGAGATGGAAGATATTAAAATCACCATTAAAACTGGAGGCGAAGCTGCTGAAACTACTATTATTCAAGCTGCTGCTCCTATGGCTCAAGCTCCTCAAATGATGGCTCAAGCTCCTGTTGCTCAACCAGCAGCACCAGCTGCAGCTGCTCCTGCTAACACTGAAGACGACTCAAAATATGTAACTATAAAATCACCTATCATTGGTACTTTCTACAGAAAGCCTTCTCCAGATAAACCTAATTTTGCCGAAGTAGGAACTGAGGTAAAAGTTGGTGATACTGTTTGTATTATTGAAGCAATGAAATTATTTAACGAAATTGAATCAGAAGTATCTGGTAAAATCGTTAAAGTATTAGTGGATGACTCTTCTCCAGTAGAATTTGATCAACCATTATTCTTAGTAGACCCATCATAATTTTTGGTTTAGAAGTTTTAAGTTTAGAAGTTTAGTACATAACTAAACTCTTAAACACCTAAACCCAATAAACTCATAAACTAAAAGACATGTTTAAAAAGATATTAATTGCCAATAGAGGCGAAATCGCGCTACGTGTAATTAGAACCTGTAAAGAGATGGGTATTAAAACAGTGGCTGTTTATTCTAAAGCAGATGCTGAAAGTTTACACGTACGATTTGCTGACGAAGCAGTGTGTATTGGACCTGCTCCAAGTAGCGAATCATACCTAAAAATGGATCGTATCATTGCTGCTGCTGAAATTACAAACGCAGACGGAATCCACCCAGGATACGGTTTCTTAGCTGAAAATGCTAAGTTTTCAAGATTATGTGAAGAACACGATATTAAGTTCATCGGAGCTTCTCCTGAAATGATTGACCGTATGGGAGATAAAGCGAATGCTAAAGCTACCATGAAAGCTGCGGGTGTACCTTGTGTACCAGGTAGTGACGGTGTAATCACCACTTTTGAAGAGTGTGAAGAAATCGCTAAAGAAACAGGATATCCTGTAATGTTAAAAGCTTCTGCTGGTGGTGGAGGAAAAGGAATGCGTGCTGTTTGGAAAGCTGAAGATTTAAGAGATGCTTGGGATTCTGCAAGACAAGAATCTAAAGCTGCCTTTGGAAATGACGATATGTATATGGAGAAGTTAATTGAAGAGCCTCGCCATATTGAAATCCAAGTAGTAGGTGATGCTTACGGTAAAGCTTGTCACTTATCTGAAAGAGATTGTTCAGTTCAACGTCGTCACCAAAAATTAACCGAGGAGACTCCTTCTCCATTCATGACAGAAGAATTACGTGATGCCATGGGAGCTGCTGCTGTAAAAGCTGCAGAATATATTAAGTATGAAGGTGCTGGTACAGTTGAGTTCTTAGTAGACAAACACCGTAACTTCTACTTTATGGAGATGAATACTCGTATTCAAGTAGAGCACCCAATTACGGAAGAAGTTGTAGACTACGATTTAATTCGTGAACAAATCTTAGTTGCGGCTGGTGTGCCAATTTCTGGTAAAAACTACAAGCCACAATTACACTCTATTGAATGTAGAATTAATGCAGAAGATCCTTATAACGGATTTAGACCTGCTCCAGGAAAAATAATTTCTTATCATGCTCCAGGTGGTCATGGTGTTCGTATCGACACTCACGTATACGCTGGGTATATGATTCCACCAAACTACGATTCTATGATTTCTAAGTTAATTGTTACTGCACAAACTCGTGAAGAAGCAATCAACAAAATGAAACGTGCATTAGATGAGTATGTTATTGAAGGTGTAAAAACAACTATTCCTTTCCACAGACAATTAATGGATCATCCAGATTACGTAGCGGGTAATTATACCACTAAGTTCATGGAAGATTTTGAAATGGAAAAACAATCATAAAAA
>NZ_JAPEHZ010000053.1 GCF_028823685.1 Tenacibaculum sp. L6
GTATTAATCTTCATTTCTAAAGGCTATCCTCCTGTACAAGGCAGATTCTATACGCGTTACGCACCCGTTCGCCGGTCGTCAGCGGTGCAAGCACCCTGTTACCCCTCGACTTGCATGTGTTAAGCCTGCCGCTAGCGTTCATCCTGAGCCAGGATCAAACTCTTCATTGTAAAATCTTTAATTATTTTAAATGTTAAGTTCCAAAAGAATTTTTTCGGTAATCTTATAGATTATCCGTGGTAATTCTACTCTTTTAATTACGCTGTCAATTTCAATATTTTCAATGAACGTGGCGAGTCGCCAATAACAAGTCTTAAACTCATCTCTTTAACTCAACCTTCTTGTAGAAACACTAGACTCGAACTAGTAGCTATTCGCTTTCCAAAATCTCTCTGATCGTAACCGCTTCCTTAAAGCGGGTGCAAACATACAAACTCTTTTTATTCTGACAAAAACTTTTTTGAAGTTTTTTTTGTTTGTTTACTGCACTATTTTAATGAACTCTTCCCGTTAAAATCGGACTGCAAAGATACTACGTTTAACTTTAATAAAACAAGAAAAAATTAAACTATTTTTTAACCTTTTCTTTACGTATCTTACTCCCTATTTTAATGAACGCTTACTAACTTCTTAAGCTTACCGCTTCTCCGTTTGCGGGTGCAAATATAGATACCTTTTTCATTATAACAAGTACTTTTTTTACCTTTTTTCTAAACCTTTTTTTTAACACTTTAAACCTTAACACTTTACATATGAAAGTTTTTTGGTTATTGACTGTAAGCAATAAGTTATTGGTTGTTGGCTTTTAGTTTTTAAGAATTAACTTAGCTATAAATACCTTTAATGACTAACGACAGATCTATACCTCTCACGTTAGGGATCAACTCAATCATTCCATATTACTTATTTGTTTCGTTGAATGCATAGCATTTGAAACGGCATTCTTTTGTTTTGCTTCGACTTCGCTCAGCAACCTAAAACAAAAGATATAGCAGAAAGCCCGACAGTTTGATAGTGTTTGAACATCTAGTGAAAACTACTAGTAAAATGGAACGCACAAGGAACAAAACTACTACTGTACTTTTTTTACAGTTTTCTTATCTCGTTTCTTGCGCATTTTTGCAAACATCTCTTTATACTCCGAAACATCTACGTATCCCCTACTCTTTGACACTATAACCATATAGTCTTTTTGTAGTTTTGGATGCTGATACTCTAACTTTTCATCTATATAGGCTCGTTGAAGAATATCTTCAACCAAATAATCTTCATTTTCGGTTTCTGGTTGGTATTCGGATTTCAATGACAACTTAAACATATTTGCTGTAGTGTTATACCAAAAAGCCTTCCATCCACTTCGGATTTCTTTCACATTATCAAAAGCTGTTTTTCCTGTTTGACGATGAATTAACTTCAATAATATTCTTCCTTCTGTTCTTGTTAGCTTTTTTAGTGGTGCAGTTAATTCTTCTTCTAGGTATTTTTGAACACGTTTTACATATTCACGCTTTTTTCTTTTAGAGTCTATTCTTTCTAAACGCACATTAACACTATCTACTCTTTTTGCTGCTAAAATTGCATAAGGATATGCTTTGAATACTTTTTTTCGCAACCAATAATAATATAAGATATCGTTTTTCTCCTTAAACTTATGTTTTGGTAAGACGGTTACTTCATTTAACCTTATCATTAAACTGTCTCCTTCTTTAATAAGAATGTACTCATCGTTAAAATTTGGCAGCGAATCTTTTATTTGTGCCTGTATTGCTACTGCAAATAATATTATATATAGGTAAAGGAGTTTTTTCATGTAATTTTTATGTACAAAAAGGATTCCAAATGTATCATTTCTGTTTTAAAACAAAAAAACTCATGAAATATTTCATGAGTTTTTTATTCTATTTTTCAATTTTGGATTATTCAGCCATTATTGTTTCAGCTACTTTCTTATATGTTCCGTTTTCTAATTTTTCACGGATAGCTGTAAATGCTTCGATTGTTTCCGTAACATCATCCATAGTGTGACGTGCTGTAGGAATTAATCTTAAAATAATTAATCCTTTTGGAATTACAGGATACACAACGATTGAACAGAAAACTCCATGATTTTCTCTTAAATCATTCACCATTGCCATAGCTTCTGGAATATCTCCTTTTAAATATACAGGAGTGATACATGTTTGTGTCGTTCCTAAATCAAAACCTGCATTACGTAATCCTGATTGTAAAGCATTGGTTACTTCCCACAGTTTATCTTTTAATTCAGGTTGGGTACGGATTAAATCTAAACGTTTTAATGCTCCTTTTACCATTGGCATTGGTAATGATTTCGCAAACATTTGAGATCTCATATTGTACTGTAAGTACTGTACTACATCTTTATCTCCAGCAAAAAACGCTCCGATACCTGCCATCGATTTAGCAAAAGTAGCGAAGTACACATCGATTCCGTCCTGAACTCCTTGCTCGAATCCTGTTCCTCTTCCTCCTTCACCTAAAGTTCCGAATCCGTGAGCATCATCTACTAATAAACGGAAATTGTATTTTTCTTTTAAAGCTACGATTTCTTTTAATCGTCCTTGCTCACCACGCATACCAAAAACCCCTTCAGAAACTAATAAAATTCCTCCACCAGTTTTTTCTGCCATTTTAGTAGCGCGTTGTAAGTTTTTCTCACAACTTTCAATATCGTTATGGCGGTAAACAAAACGTTTACCTGCATGCAAACGAACACCGTCAATAATACAAGCATGCGTATCTACGTCATATACAATAATATCGTCTTTAGAAACTAAAGCATCAATCGCAGACACCATACCTTGGTATCCGAAGTTCACTAAATAAGAAGCTTCTTTTCCAACAAACTCAGCGCACTCTTTTTCTAATTGCTCATGGTATTTCGTATGACCTGACATCATACGAGCCCCCATAGGGTATGCTAAACCATCTGCTGCTGCAGATTCTCCGTCAGCTTTTAATACTTCTGGATGATTTGCTAATCCTAAATAATCATTGATACTCCAAGTAATTACTTTTTTTCCATTGAAAGACATACGGTTAGAAATTGGTCCTTCTAATTTAGGAAATACATAATATCCTTCTGCTTTATCTGCCCATTTTCCTAAAGGTCCTTTATCCCCCTTAATTCTTTCAAATAAATCTTTAACCATTATTATTTTTGATTTTTATAGGTTGCGAAAATAGTGCTTTTTTAACAGATTTTCAAAAATTGTCTGTAGCATAATTAATATATAATGAAGAAAGGAGCCTAATTAGGCTCCTTTTACTTCTTTTTTATTTTTTAACCTAAAACGTTTGATTTTAGTTCTTCTATAAATGGCTGTTTATATAGTCTCTTTCCTAAAGCTTTATGAATTGCATTCGCTACAGCACCACCTGCTGGTGGTAAACCTGGTTCTCCTAAACCTGTTGGAGACAACTCGTTTTGAACAAAGTGAACTTCTACTTTTGGAGTTTCATTCATTCGTATTAATCTATAGTTATCAAAGTTTCTACTAGAAGGTTTTCCATCTTCAAAAGTTAAATTTCCATACATTGCATGTCCTATACCATCGATAACTCCACCAGTTACTTGATTGATCGCACCAGTAGGATTTACAACAATACCACAATCTACCGCCGCTACTACTTTTGTTACCACAGGTACTCCATCTTTCACCTCTACTTCTGCTACCTCTGCTACATGTGAATTATGACTATAATATGCAGAAAAGCCTTGAAAAACTCCTTCTTTAGCTTTTCCCAAACCACCTTTTTCAGCTGCTAATCGAATCGCATCTTGCATTCTCTCTCCTGAATATTCTATTCTTTTATCTTCAGTGCCTTTTACATTCTCTAATAAATCTAAACGTAACTGAACTGGATCTTGATTTAACTCAGTTGCTAATTCATCAAAAAATGATTGTTCAGCATATCCTAGGAAATTGGTATATGGTGCTCTCCAAGCGCCTGTAGTAATATTACTCCTATAATTAGCTGTTGAAACTTTATAATTTGGAATACATCCTGCAGGGAAAAAATGTGGAATTAAATCATACATATTATCATTAATTGCTGCTTCTTTTAAATGATATCCTGTTATTTTCCCGTCTTTTATTGATGCTGCTATTCTATATTTAATTGCTGGTCGATAAATACCACTTGTTATATCTTCTTCTCTTGTCGAAACCATCTTTACTGGCTTCTTAATTTTATCAGATATTTCGAGTGCTTCATATACAAAATCTCCATACAATCTTCTTCCAAAACCACCTCCCATTCGAGTCATTTCTACATGGACTTGTTCTAAATCTCTACCTAACATTTCTGATGCCACTTGAGCTGCGTACTCTGGAGTTTGCACAGGCCCTACCAAATGGATTTTATCAGGAGTTATATTCGCAAAGAAATTCATAGGTTCCATACAATTATGTGGTAAGAAAGGTGAATGATATGTACGTTCTATAACTTTATCAGCTTCTGAAAATGCCTTATTTACATCTCCATCTTCTCTTCTTATATCAAATTTATTTCCATCTAGTAAGCTTAACAGCTTTTCATCATGAAGTTTTGTATCTTCAAGTTGAGATCCTGGTTTCCAATTAGCTTTAATCTCTTTTGCTCCTTTGATTGCTGCCCAAGTATTTTCTGCAAGCACAACTACCTTGTCTGATTTTGACAATTTGAAAGTCCAGTTATTTTTACCAGATTCAATAAAGTTTCTTGCTTTTTCTCCGATAGTAACAACATCAATAACTCCAGAAACTTTTTTTTAGCTTCAGACGCATCGAACGACTCTAGTTCTTCACCAAAAGAAGGAGGTCTTACAACTGCAGCATATACCATACCTTCTTCTTTGTAATCTAATCCAAATAATGGTTTACCAGTTACTATTTTTTCTAAGTCTACGTTTGTAGCGTTTTTACCTATAATGGTAAATTCTGAAGGATTTTTTAATGTTACATTTTCTGGAATTTCTATAGCTGCTGCTTCTTTTACTACTTCTCCATATCCTAACTTATCTCCATTCGCATTGGTAATTACACCTTTTGATGCCGAACAAGTAGCTGCATCAACACCCCATTTTACGGCTGCTGCATTAATCAACATTTGCTTTGTTGTAGCTCCTGTTTGTCTCAAGGCTGTCCATCCATGACGAATAGACTGACTTCCTCCTGCCAATTGACGAGTATAATTTTTAGTATCTAATGGGGCTTGTACTACATGTACTTTATCCCATTCTACATCTAATTCTTCAGCAATAATCATTGGCATTGAAGTTTTTACCCCTTGCCCTATTTCTGGATTGGGAGAGTAAATAGTTACATAACCTTCATCAGATATTTTTATAAAGGCATTAAAGTCATTGAAATTTAAATTTTCAACGTCAACAGATGGTTTTACATTAGGCTTACATGCTGTGAATAAATTAAATCCGATCATGATTCCTCCACTTGCTAGCGCAGAGGCTCTTAAAAAATTTCTTCTACTAAACGTTGCTTTGTTTTCTTGTGTACTCATGATTGAAAAATTTTAAGACATTTTTTCGGCAGCTAAAGCAACTGCTTTTTCTATTCTATTATAAGCTGCGCAACGACAAATATTTCCTTGCATTGCTTCTCTAATTTCTTCATTGGAAGGATTTGGGTTTTCTTTTAAAAAGGAAGCTGCTGTCATTATTTGTCCTGCTTGACAATAACCACATTGAGGAACGTCTACTTCTTTCCAAGCTTCTTGAAGCGGGTGATCTCCTTCCGTCGATAATCCTTCTATCGTAGTAATTTCTTCGTCTCCTAACATTGAAACTTGCAATTGGCAACTTCTCATTGCTGTTCCGTCTACATGAACAGTACAAGCTCCGCATTGTGCTATTCCACAACCGAATTTAGTTCCTACCATATCGAGTTCATCACGTAAAACCCATAACAATGGTGTATCTGCATCTGCAGTAAAGGATACCGATTTTCCGTTAATTTTTAATGTATAATTTGGCATTTTAAAGGTAGTTTTTAGAATTCGTAAAAGTTACGAAAAAAATAAATGCCACTTAGTTAATGAAGTTGTTTTAAACAAAAAAAGAGGCTTTCGCCTCTCTTCTTTATCTATTTTGTAAAAATGTAGTTACATTTTTTTCTATTCTTTCCAATACATTTTCTGTATTTGCTTTTATAAAGGGCTCTCCTGTAATTTGCTCGTACAATTCAATATATCTGTTAGAAATTTCATTGATTTTCTCATCAGACATTTCAGGGATTTGCTGCCCTTCTTTTCCTTGGAAACCGTTTTCAATTAACCATTGACGTACAAACTCTTTTGATAATTGCTTTTGCTTCTCTCCTTTTTGTTGACGCTCAGCATATCCATCTGCATAAAAATAACGAGAAGAATCTGGTGTATGGATTTCATCAATCAATACAATTTTACCATCCTTCGTTTTTCCAAACTCGTATTTGGTATCTACTAAAATCAATCCTCTTTTAGCAGCCAATTCGGTTCCTCTTTGAAACAACTTTCTTGTGTAGTCTTCTAAAACTAAATAATCTTCTTCTGAAACAATTCCTTTAGCTAAAATATCTTCACGAGAGATATCTTCATCATGCTCTCCATTGTCAGCTTTTGTTGAAGGTGTAATGATAGGTTGAGGGAACTTATCATTCTCTTTCATTCCTTCAGGCATTGCAACACCACAAAGTGTTCTTTTTCCTGCTGCGTATTCACGAGCTGCGTGACCCGACAAATATCCACGGATAACCATTTCTACTTTAAAAGGTTCACATAAATCACCTACCGCTACATTTTCATCAGGATTTGCTATTAACCAATTCGGAACAACATCTGCAGTGTCATTCATCATTTTGGTAGCAATTTGATTTAAAATTTGCCCTTTAAAAGGAATTTGACGTGGTAAAATTACATCAAATGCAGAAAGACGGTCTGAAGCAATCATTACCAATAAATCATTATTGATATTGTAAACTTCTCTTACTTTTCCTTTGTAAACTGTCTTTTGCCCTGGAAACTGAAAGTTAGTTTCGTTAATTGTATTCATTTTCTTGTTGTTGTGTTGTTGCCCGCAAATGTAAACTAATCGCAAAATACTGACAACTAAAAACTACTCGGTTTCTATACTTTTATAAGCTGTGATAATCTTTTTAACTAATCGGTGACGGATTACATCTTTGTCATCTAAATACACCTGAGCAATTCCATCAATATCTTTTAGAGCTAACAACGATTCTTTTAGTCCTGATACTTGTCTGCGAGGTAAATCGATCTGACCAGGGTCGCCTGTAATGATAAACTTAGCGTGCATTCCCATACGTGTTAAAAACATTTTCATTTGCGAATGCGTTGTATTTTGAGCTTCATCTAAAATTACGAAAGCATTATCTAGTGTACGACCACGCATAAATGCTAAAGGAGCTATTTGAATCGTTCCATTTTCAAGATACGCTTGTAGTTTTTCATGCGGAATCATATCTCGTAACGCATCGTATAAAGGTTGCATATACGGATCTAACTTTTCTTTTAAATCTCCTGGAAGAAACCCTAAGTTTTCACCCGATTCTACTGCGGGTCTTGTTAAAATAATACGTCTAACTTCTTTTTCTTTTAATGCTTTTACCGCTAATGCTACCGCTGTATATGTTTTTCCTGTTCCTGCTGGACCAACTGCAAATAACATATCGTTTTTTTGCATTAACTCCACCATTTTGTGTTGATTAGCTGTTTGCGCTTTGATTAGCTTTCCGCTAACACCGTGTACTAAAACATCTTTTGAATTTCCTGATCTACGAATTTCTTCTTCTTTACCAGTTGATGTTAAAATACGTTCAATACTATTTTCATCAAGTTTATTATATCTATTGAAGTATTTGATAAGCATTTCTAAGCGCTTTTCAAACTCGTCCAATAATTCTGCTTCACCAAAAATCTTTAATTTGTTTCCTCTTGCTACAATTTTTACTTTAGGAAAGAAGGTTTTTAACTGAGTAATTGTGCTATTTTGAGCTCCAAAGAAATCATTTGGATTGATTTCTGTTAATTCAATTATGCGTTCGTTCAAATGACAAAAGTTTTAAGATTATTCACTCTAAAAATAATGATTATTTTTGTCGAAATGCGTAGTTTTGTTTAAAAATTCAGCATAATTTTTCACAAACTAATTAACAAACACCTAACTTAATGTCTCTTATCACATTAACTACTGATTTTGGAACGAAAGACCACTTTGTAGGGGCTGTAAAAGGGGCTATATACTCAGAATTACCTGATGCTAAGATCGTAGATATAACGCATCAAATTTCTCCTTTTAACATTACAGAAACGGCTTATATTTTAAAAAACGCCTACAAAAGTTTCCCTGATAAAACAATTCATGTAATTGGAGTTGATTCTGAATTAAGTATTCGAAATAAACACATTGCTTTAGAACTGGACAATCATTATTTTATTTGTCCTGATAACGGATTAATTTCTATGATTGCTTCAGAAATTAAACCTACTAAAATTTTTGAAATCAATATTCATAATCGTGTAGAAAGTAGTTTTCCTGTATTAGATGTGTTTGTACAAGTTGCTAGTCATATTGCTCGTGGCGGTAGTTTAAGTGTTATTGGTAGAGAGATTGATTCTTATAAGCAGATTATTGAAATTCAGCCAAAAGTAAACGAACAACAAACCAGTATTGCTGGCGGTGTTATTTACATTGATAACTACGGAAATGTAATTACTAATATTAGCCAAAAATTATTTAACACAGTTGGGAAAGGTCGTGATTTTAAAGTTACTGCCAGACGTTATACCTTTACCAAAATTTTTAGCCGATATAATGAAATTGTGGATTATTCGATTGAAAACAATGGTCAGCATGACGGAGAAAAATTGGCTATTTTTAACTCTGCAGGTTTTTTAGAAATTGCTATTTATCGAAGTAATTTAGAAACTGTTGGTGGTGCTTCTACCTTACTTGGGTTAGAGTATCGTGATACTATTACTGTTGAATTTGAAAACCCAGTTACACCAGAATTTACACCTATAAATTAACGATATGTTTGTACGAATAGTAAAGATGAGCTTTCAACCAGAAAAGATTGAAGAGTTTTTAAACAACTTCAACACTAAAAAAGAATTTATACGAAATTCACCGGGTTGTCGTTTATTAGAACTGTACAGAGATAAGACTAATTCAAACATTTTTTTTACTTACAGCTATTGGGATGCTGAACAAGATTTAGAAAATTATAGAAATTCTGATTTGTTTAAAGGCGTTTGGGCGCAAACCAAAGTATTATTTAATGACAAACCACTTGCTTGGAGTGTTGATAAAGTAGCTTCGCTACCATAGTCGTTAGACATTAGACAATAGCCTTATTAAACAACTAAACATTTAACATTAAGTATGTTTCCATTACTAAAAAAAGAATTTAACTCATTTTTTGCCTCACCTATTGCCTATTTGGTAATTGGAGTATTTTTACTCGTGAATGGCTTATTTTTATGGGTTTTTAAAGATAACTTCAATATTTTAAATGCTGGTTTTGCCGATTTAAACAGCTTTTTTTATTTAGCTCCATGGTTGTTTTTATTCCTGATTCCCGCAATTACAATGAAAAGTTTCGCAGATGAATTTAATAGTGGAACTATCGAAATTTTAAAAACCAAACCTCTTACCGATTGGCAAATTGTACTAGGTAAGTTTTTTGCCTCACTTTTATTAGTTGTTATTGCATTGTTACCAACACTAACGTATGCTTATACCATATACCAATTAGGAAGTCCTGTTGGAAATTTAGATGTGGGTAGTACTATTGGATCCTATTTAGGTTTGTTGTTTTTAGCATCAACTTATACCGCTGTAGGGTTATTTACTTCTACACTTTCAAAAAATCAGATTGTAGCTTTTATTCTGAGTGTATTCATCACTTTTGCCTTGTTCTACGGATTTGACGCTGTAAGTTCTTCTTTAGGAAACTCAGGATACACCTTACAACAGTTTGGTATTAACGAACACTTTAAAAGTATTAGTCGTGGTGTAGTAGATACACGTGATATCATCTATTTTATCAGTGTTACCGTTTTCTTTTTATTCATCACTAAACAACAGTTAAAAAATGAATAAGAAATTTCAATACATCGTTTTGGCTTTTGTTGGAATGTTAGTTGTTAACTATATCGCCAACTCAGTATACAAACGCTTCGATTTAACACAAGACAAACGTAAGTCGATTTAACACAAGACAAACGTTACACTTTATCTGAAGTAAGTGAGAATCTTATTGATAAAATTGATGCTCCATTAACTATACATGTATATTTAGAAGGAGAATTTCCTGCAGAATTTAAACGCTTGCAAATAGAAACTCGTCAGTTTTTAGAAGAGTTACAAGCTAAAAACACCAATATTCGTTTCCGTTTTATCAATCCTGATAATATTCGTGAGCAATTGGTAAAAAAAGGAATGATGCCTAGTCAGTTAACTGTTGAAGAGGACGGAAAACTATCCGAAGCTATTATTTTTCCTTGGGCTGAAGTTTCTTACGGTAAAAAAACTGAATTGGTTTCGTTATTACCTAATACCATTGCAAAAACACAAGAAGCTCAATTACAAAATGCTGTTGAAAAGTTAGAATATTCATTTGCTAACGCTTTGCATAACATTACGCAAAAAGAAAGACAAAAAATAGCTGTTTTAGCAGGTAATGGTGAATTGCAAGATATTTATCAATACAGTTTACTAAGTGAAGTTGGTAAAAAATACCGTTTGGCTAAGTTTACACTAGATAGTGTTGCTAGCAATCCGCAAAAGACATTAAAAGACTTAAGAGCATACGATTTAGCAATTATTGCAAAACCAACTGAACGTTTTACCGAAGAAGAAAAATTCACAGTAGATCAGTTTATTACCAACGGAGGTAAAAGCTTGTGGATGATTGATAACAATTACGCTGATACCGATAGTTTATATAATGAAGGTAAAATGTTGGCTTTTCCTCGTGACTTAAACCTAACTGATTTATTATTTGGCTACCAAGTTCGTGTAAACAATAAATTGATACAGGATTTATATGCTGCTAAAATTCCGTTAGCTACAGGAAATGTTGGAAACCAAACCCAATTTCAACACTTAAACTGGTTTTACCATCCATTAGTAAATGGAAATCCGTATCACCCAATTACCAAAAATGTATTACCTGTTCGTTTTCGATTTACAACACAAATAGATACGTTAAAAGGAAACTTAAAAAAGACTCCTTTATTAGTTACATCGGTACTTACCAAAAAAATTGGGACTCCAAATTTTGTAGAGCTACAAAGCATCGCTAAAGAACCACAAGAAAACGAATTTGCTGCTGGTCCGCAATTGTTAGCTGTATTATTAGAAGGAAACATTCCTTCTGCTTATAAAAACCGAATAAAACCTTTTAATACTCCTGATTTTATACCTGAAAGTGGCACCAACAAAATGATTGTAATTGCTGATGGTGATATAGGAAGCAACCAAATTTTAAAAGGAAAACCACACGATTTATCCTTAGATAAATGGACAGGAGAACAATTTGGAAACAATTTTAGACGACTCTGGATTGATTCAACTACGTAATAAAACTATTCAAATTAACTTGTTAGATAAACAACGTGCTTTTGCAGAAAAAAGTTACTGGCAGTTTATCAATATTGGTATTCCGTTAGTGTTGTTAGCGCTGTTTGGTTTCGGATTTACTTATTGGAGAAAAAAGAAGTATCAGTAATTGGCTATTGGCTATTGGCTATTGGCTATTGGCTATTGGCTATTGGCTATTGGCTAAAATGTTAAATACTCAATAAATCACTGTGTATAAACTGGTAGTTCAATGCTTTTTGAAGTTTTTCGCTACTGATTATTTTATACTCCAATGGTTTTGAATCATCAAATTCAGGAATTGGTTTCCCAAGTGACTTTCTTGCATTAATATAAAAATCCTCTCTTGTTGGATGATGGTTTGCGCAAGCATTAAACACTTCTCCAAAAACATTTTGTTTAATAATTTGTTGTATGATTGCAATGCAGTCCTCACGATGAATCATATTTACATACCCTTTTGGATGCGGAATTTTTCTATCAACAAACCAATTTCCTGGTTGTCTGTTCCCTCCAAACAAACCTGCAAAACGAAGTATTGTTGTTTGAAAATTTTCATTATTTCTAAACAAATTTTCTATTTCAACTAGAGGAGAATGTACAGTATCATCTTCCTCTGTCATTTCTTTATTTAAGCTTGGATATACTGAAGTTGAACTAATAAAAATAACGTTGGTTACATTACTCTTTTCAACTTTAGAAATCAATCTTTTAAAGTCATCAATATTTTTAGATGTAATTGCTATTAGCAATACATCAGTATCTAAAAAGTCTGAAATCTCAGTCTCTTCAGAAATATTTACTAAAAAAGGGTGAATATGAACTGCCTTTAATTCGCCTAACTTCGCTACTGATGTTGTTGAACCTTTAACAGTATATCCATTCTTAATTAGTTCTATCCCAAGTTCTTTTCCTAACCATCCGCAACCTAATATGCTAACACTTTTCATCGCAACAATTATCGTCTTTTACTAATTTACAAGAAACCACCGCTAACAAAGCTCCCAAAATTGGAGCAAGTATATATAACCACAAATGTTCTAAGTGACCAGAAACCAATGCTGGCGCAATAGAACGAGCAGGATTCATAGATGCTTTAGTCATAGGACCTGCAAACATGGCTTCTAACAAAACCACTCCTCCAATGGCAATTCCTGCCATTACTCCTACTTCTTTACTTCCTGTTGAGACATTAATAATAGTCAACATTAAAAAGAACGTCAAAAGTAACTCTAATATAAAAGCGCGCCACGGATCTATAGATGGAATGGTTGCACCATAAAACTCACTTGTAGGAAACAACACCCAAAGCATTACACTTGCAAATAAAGCTCCTAATATTTGAACTATGATATATTTAGGAACTTCTTTCCAAGAGAACTTTTTTGCATAGGCAAAGGCAACAGTTACTGCAGGATTAAAATGTGCTCCTGAAGTTTCTCCAAAAGCATAAATCATCGCCATAACTATCAAACCCCACGTAATTGCCACTCCTGTATGCGTTAAATCTGCTCCGTTAGTAACCTCATTAACAGTCATCGCTCCTGTTCCGCAGAAAATAAGGGCAAAAGTTCCTATAAATTCAGAAATGTATTTTTTCATGATTGCAAATATCAATTAAAACAAACCTACCGTATTTTAAGTTTTTGTTAACATTAATCCGAAGAATTCCTTGTAATTTTAACATAACTAAATTTAAAACAAACCAATCATTATGAAAAAAATACTTTTGAGTTTGTTTGTTGTTGCCTTATCAACAAACATTACTGCCCAATTAAAAACACCAGCTCCGAGTCCTTCTTCTAAAATAGAGCAAAAAGTAGGTTTAACCGATGTTACTGTTGAATATTCAAGACCAAGTATGAAAGGAAGAGCCATTTTTGGTAATTTAGTTCCTTACGGTAAATTATGGAGAACAGGCGCTAACCAAAACACCAAAGTTACCTTTAGCGACGACGTTACTATCGACGGAAAAACATTGAAAAAAGGAACGTATGCTGTATACACGAAGCCAGGAAAAGATGCTTGGGAAGTATTATTTTACTCAGATGCTAATAACTGGGGAACTCCTCAAAAATGGGACGACGCAAAAGTAGCTGTGTCTACTTCTGCTAAGGTTGAGGCTATGCCAATGAAAATTGAAACGTTTACAATGTCTATTGACGATTTAACAAACGATTCTGCTGTGTTAGGTATCTTATGGGAAAATGCTTACGTTGGTGTAAAATTCAATACTCCAACAGATAAAGCTGTTGAAGAAAGTATTGCACAAGTAATGGGTGGTCCTTCTGCTAACGATTATTTTTCTTCTGCTGTTTACTATTTACAAGAAGGAAAAGACATTAACAAAGCCAAAGAATGGATTAACAAAGCGGTAGACATGACTAAAGATCAACCTCGTTTTTGGTACTTACGTCAACAATCGTTAATCCTTGCTAAAGCTGGAGATAAAAAAGGAGCTATTAAAGCTGCTAAAGCTTCATTAGCTGGTGCTGAAAAAGCTGGAAATGCTGATTATGTGAAAATGAACAAAGAGTTTATTGCTGAAATGAAGTAATTTTCAAGTATATAGTTTCATTAAATAAAAAAGACTGCTTCACCATTATTTATATGCTGAAGCAGTCTTTTTTACTTTTATCTCATAATTCCTAAGTGAATAATACGACCTCCTGATTGATTTACAGGGTTAACACTTTTTCCCACCACAATTCCTTTTTCTGGCGCGTAATATTTCTTAATCGTGTTGCCAAAAACATCTCTTAGAGTGGCAATATGATCTCCTTCTTCTACAATATCTCTCAAATCGACATGCACCGTTAACAATCCTCCTTCTTGAGTGTATAACCAATACGATTTATTGCAAACTACTGTGTTTCTTTTAGAAGTTTCATATTCATCATCGGTGATTCCTAGATAAGTCAATACATTATGCACCCCTGCTAGCCCACTCTTAATAATTTTCTTTTGAAAACTATGCGGATTACCAACTTCAATAGTTATAGATGGAATCCCTAATTCTTCAGCAGCTCCACGTAAAGTTCCGTCTGAAGGTGGTGTATGCACTATGATTTCTGCATCTTGCAATAAGGCTAATTTTTTAGTAACCTCATTGTTCATATCACTTCTAATATAAAACGAATTTACCCTACCAAAACTAGCAGTGTGAAGGTCTAACAAATAATCA
>NZ_JAPEHZ010000054.1 GCF_028823685.1 Tenacibaculum sp. L6
ATTTTTTTCTTAAACACTCACTATTTAATAGTTATAATTTTGCAAATAATTTTTCTGCAACTAATTCTGATGATGCTGGATTTTGTCCGGTGATTAAGTTTCCGTCTTCAATCACATATTCTTGCCAGTCTCCTGCTTTGCTATAAATACCACCATTATTTTTTAGCTCATCTTCTACTAAAAACGGTACAATTGAAGTTAATTGCACTGCATCTTCTTCTGTATTAGAAAAACCAGTTACTTTTTTGTCTTTAACTAAAGGGGCTCCATTTACTTTAGCGTCTTTTAATACAATAGGTGCATGACAAACTGCTCCTACTGGTTTATTGTTTGTATAAAAAGTTTCTATTAAAGCTACAGAGTCTTTATTTTCAGCTAAATCCCATAAAGGTCCATGTCCTCCAGGGTAAAAAATTGCATCATAATCACCTTCTTTAACTTCACTCAATTTCATTGTGTTTGCCAATACAGCTTGAAGTTCTTCATCTTTATTAAAACGATGTGTAGCTGGTGTTTGAAAATCTGGTTCGTTACTTTTTGGATCAATTGGTGGTTGTCCTCCTTTTGGAGATGCTAAAGTTACTTCTACTCCTTTATCTTTTAATAAATAATAAGGTGCAGCAAATTCTTCAATCCAAAATCCTGTTTTTTCTCCTGTATTTCCTAATTCTTCATGACTAGTAAGTACAAATACTACTTTTTTCATATTATTTCTATTTTTAAGTTACCTCAAAATTAGTATATGAAAGGTAAAAAAAAATTGATGTATGGTAATAAAGGCTTTTATAAGGTTTCTTTTCGTATTCTACTTAAACTTTCTGTTGTTATTCCTAAATAAGACGCTAAATGATAATTTTTAATTTGCTGCTCTATATTTGGATAGGTTTGTAAAAATAAATGATACCTTTCTTTAGCTGATAATACTAAGTTATTTAGAATTCTCTTCTGAAATCGTACCGTTGAACGTTCTAACTTTTTTCTAAAAAAATGTTCTATTTTGGGTACTTTTTCATAGATACTATCCAAATCACTCTTGGCTACTTTTAACACAGTAGCATCTGTAATACACTCAATAGAAAGTACAGATTCTGATTCGGAAAAATAACCTATATAATCACTAATCCACCAATCATTAATAGCAAATTGTATCGTGTGCTCTTTTCCTTTAGCATCCATAAAAAATGTTCGTAAACACCCTTTTACCACATAATATTGATAGTATACTTTTTCGTTAGTATGTAAAATGGTATCCCCTTTTTTATAGGTTACTTCCGAAAAAATACTCTCAACTACTTTTAATTCCTCATTTTCTAACTGAAGATCTTTAAATACATTTCTAACAGATGTACACATTATAAAAACATTATAGTAATCCCTCTAAATAGTGTTGCTCTATTTGATAAGCTTCTTTTAAATCTAAAATTTTAGCTTCAATACGTTTTTTATCTACTTTTTTAGATGATTTAGCACCTATCAACATTATATTTTTACGTGTATGTTCGTTGCTTATAAATTCAAAAACCTTAGTGCTATAGTTATTTTTTTCTAAAATCAACGCTCTAATAGTATCGGTAACCATTTCAAACTGACGTTCTTTAAAAATTCCATATTTTAACAAAGGACTCTCCTGTTCTTTTCCTTTTACCTGTTGACGAATTTGTTTATGACAACACGGAGCACAAATAATCAATTCAGCTTTAGAAACCAAACCTTTGTAAATAGCATCATCTGTAGCTGTATCACAAGCATGTAAAGCTATTAAAATGTCTATTTTATTGTTATCGTACTCCTGAATTGGTTGTGCTACAAACAATAAGCCCTTAAAACCACACTTTTTGGCAATATCGTTACAGTAATTCACCAAACTTTCTCGTAGCTCAATACCTGTAACGCTTGCTGTATACCCTTTCTGATTCACCAAATAATCATACAAAGCAAAAGTTAAATAGCCTTTTCCTGAACCCATATCAACAATATTGATATGATTAGGTAACTTAACCGATTGTATTTGTGCTTCGATAATTTCTAAATACTTGTTAATTTGACGGTATTTATCCGCCATTTTAGGAATTACCCTTCCTTCTTTATCTGTTACACCTAAGTGATACAAATACGCACTATTTTCTGCTCTCTTTTCTTTAGGTTTATCGTGTGTTTCAGGTAATTTATTTTTAAAACTTGGTTTTGTAGTTTTAAAGCTCACCTTTTTCTTTTTTGATATAAAGACCAACAAATCGTTCGATAGTGTAAATAAAGTTGCAGCTCTAAATTTTTCAGAAAGTAAATTTGTTAATTCTTCTACACTTTCTTCAAAATCATAGTTTTTAACTTGGTCATTTGTAGTATATCTATATAAAAACTGAAAATGTGTTTCTCCTTTTAATTCAATTTGTCGAACATACACATTTGACAATTCGTCACTTTTTCGAATAGGTTTACTTACCGTTAGTTTTACAAAATCATTTTTTTGAATACTATTTTGAAATTCAGTAAACAGTTGATGTAAGGCTTCTTTCATGTTGCAAAAATACTATCTTTATTTTACTCTACTTTGTAAAACTTCTTCAATATCAGTAATTGTAAAACCTTTGGCTTTTAGTAAAATTAAATAGTGATATAATAAATCGGCTGCTTCGTTTTTAAATAACTCATCATTATTGTCTTTCGCTTCAATAACTACTTCTACAGCCTCCTCTCCTACTTTTTGAGCTACTTTATTAATGCCTCTTTTATAAAGTTTATTCGTGTAAGAAGTTTCAACATCATTGTCAATTCTATCAGCAATAATGCTTTCTAATGAGTACAAAAAACCTTTAGAAGTCTCCTCATCAAAACAAGATGTAGTTCCTTTATGACAGGTTGGCCCCCCAGGAGTGGCTTTAATCAATAACGTATCATTATCACAATCAACTTGAATGTCTTTTACCCATAAAAAATTCCCTGATTCTTCCCCTTTTGTCCATAACCTATTTTTAGTTCGGCTATAGAAAGTAACTTTACCTTCTTTTTGTGTTTTAGCTAATGCTTCTTCATTCATATAACCTAACATTAACACTTGTAAAGTAATATTATTTTGAATTACGACTGGAACTAATCCGTTTCCTTTTATAAAATCTATGTTCATCGTATGGGTATGTTTTGTGTTTTTAATTTGTTTTTTAGTACAGGTATAGGGATTTCACCAAAGTGAAAAATACTAGCAGCTAATCCTGCACTAGCTTGAGTTTTAGTAAATAATTCAGTAAAGTGTTCTACTTTTCCAGCACCACCAGAAGCAATCACAGGAATATTTACAGCTTTGCTTACTGCATTGGTTACCTCAATATCAAATCCGTTTTTTGTACCATCACTATTCATAGAGGTTAATAAAATTTCACCTGCACCTAACTTTTCAATTTCTGTAGCCCAACTTACCGTTTCTAATTCGGTTTCAAAAGTTCCCCCTTTTGTAAACACTTTCCACTCTCCGTTTACATTTTTCATATCAATCGCAACTACCACAAATTGACTTCCAAATCGATTTTTTAAATCAGTAATTAGTTTCGGATTTTTTACTGCAGAAGAATTGATACTTACTTTATCTGCACCAGCTTGTATAAGTGCTACTGCATCTTCCACAGTACTAATGCCTCCGCCAACAGTAAATGGAATATTAATTTCTTGTGCTATCGTTTTTACTAATTCTACTAAAGTTTTTCTATTTTCTAACGTAGCAGTAATGTCTAGAAACACTAATTCATCAGCTCCTTCTTTTACATACTGTTTGGCTAGCCCAACGGGATCTCCAGCATCTTTTATATCCACAAAGTTGACCCCTTTTACTGTTCTTCCATTCTTAATATCCAAACAAGGTATAATTCTCTTTTTTAACATCTTTCAGATTGTTAGATTTTTGGATTATTTGATTTTTAGTTAACAAATTCTTGCAACTCTTTTAAACTGATATTCCCTTCGTAAATAGCTTTTCCTACAATAGTACCTTCGCAGCCTATTTCTTTTAATCGAAGCAAATCACTAATGCTAGAAACACCTCCGCTTGCAATTAAGTTGATAGCAGTTTTACTTAAGATATCTAAGTATAAATCTACAGAAGCTCCTTGCAACATTCCATCTTTAGCTACGTCAGTGCATATACAGTTTGTTACCGATTTTAACTCATATTGTTTGATGAAGTCAACAACATTGAGTTCTGTAGTCTCTAACCAACCGTGAGTAGCTATCTTTCTATCTTTACAATCGGCACCAAGGATTATTTTATTACGTCCGTATTGGGTAATCCACTCCATGAAAATTTCAGGATTCTTAACGGCGATACTTCCTCCTGTTATTTGATTAGCTCCACTTTCGAAAGCAATACGTGCATCGTCTTTTGATTTTAAACCACCTCCAAAATCGATTTTTAAATTGGTTTTAGTAGCTATTTGTTCTAATACTTTGTGATTTATAATACGATTGGATTTTGCGCCATCTAAATCAACTAAATGTAAGTATTGTATTCCGTTAGCTTCAAATTCTTTTGCTACTTCTAACGGGTTTTCATTGTATATTTTTTGTGTTGCATAATCTCCTTTGGTCAACCGAACACATTTTCCTTCAATAATATCTATTGCTGGTATAATTCTCATTTTTTCAATTTTAAATTTACTTATAGCTCTAAGAAGTTCTTTAATAATTGTTCTCCTATATCTGCTGATTTTTCTGGATGAAATTGCATCGCATAAAAATTATCTTTCTGTATAATTGAACTAAAAGGAACGATATAGTTACAAATAGCCAAAGTGTTTTCACAAGGTCTTGCATAATAACCATGAACATAATACACATCATCTTCTAATTTTACATCTTTAAGTATTTCAGAAGATTTTAGTTCTGAAAAATTATTCCACCCCATGTGTGGTACTTTATCTTTTGGAGGGAATTGCTTCGTTTGTGTATCAAAAATTCCTAAACAGGTAGTATTTCCTTCTTCAGAAGATGTACACATCAACTGTAAGCCCAAACAAATTCCTAGAACAGGTTGTTTTAAGGAGGTAATTAATTCATCAAGATTTCTTTCTTTCAAGTATTGCATTGCTGAACTAGCTTCTCCAACTCCTGGAAATATTACTTTATCTGCCAATTGTATTTCTGCTGGATTATCTGTGATAATACTTTTATACCCCAAGCGAGTTAGCGAATTTTGTACTGATCGGATATTACCTGCATTGTATTTTATAATGGCTATCATTTTATAAAACTCCTTTTGTTGATGGTAAAATCAATTTATCGACATCTCTTTTTACCGCTACTTTTATAGCTTTGGCAAAAGCTTTAAAAATGGCTTCTATTTTGTGGTGTTCGTTTGTTCCTTCTGCTTTGATGTTTAAATTACACTTAGCACCATCGGTAAACGATTTAAAAAAGTGGAAAAACATTTCTGTTGGCATTTTCCCTATCATTTCTCTTTTGAACTTTGTATCCCAAACTAACCAGTTTCTTCCTCCAAAATCAATAGCTACTTGTGCTAAACAATCATCCATAGGTAAACAAAATCCGTAACGTTCAATACCCAATTTATTACCAAGCGCTTTGTTAAATACTTCTCCTAAAGCAATTGCTGTATCTTCAATAGTGTGGTGTTCATCTACTTCTAAATCACCTGTTACTTGGATATTCAAATCCATTTGACCATGACGTGCTATTTGATCTAGCATATGATTAAAAAAAGCAATACCTGTATCTATTGTACTTTTTCCAGTTCCATCTAAGTTTAAATCAATTTTAATTTGAGTTTCATTCGTATTTCGTTCAATAGATGCTGAACGTTCTTCTAGTTTTAAAAACTCATAAATAGCATTCCAATCATTGTTTTCTAAAGCGATATATTGATCTAATTCTGTTCTTTTTATGGTGATTTCATCAGAGCCTAAATAGGTTTCATCATTGATATAAATAGCTTTGCTTCCTAGATTTTTTGCCAATTCAACATCAGTCAATCGATCACCTATTACAAAAGAATTTTGTAAATCATATTCGTCAGAAAAATAGTTGGTTAACAAACCTGTATTGGGTTTTCTGGTAGGTTGATTGTCTTTAGCAAAAGTTCTATCAATAATTTCTTCAGCAAATACAATTCCTTCGTCTTTAAGTGTTTTCATCACAAAATTGTGTACTGGCCAAAAGGTATTTTCTGGATACACTTCCGTTCCCAGTCCATCTTGATTGGTTACCAAAACCAGTTCAAAATCTAGTTCTTTGGCTATTTTACTTAAGCCTTGAAAAACTTTTGGGTAAAACTCTAATTTCTCAAAAGAATCTACTTGTTCATCAACAGGTTCTTTAATTAGGGTTCCGTCTCTATCTATAAATAATACTTTTTTCATTTTTTTAATTTTAAAAAGAACTCTCAACATTACTCAATGGAACATCTATAAATTGTAAAGCCCTTAACAATCTTTTATTCTCTATTTCACTACCTATAGTAATTCGTAAACAATTGTTTACTAAGTTACTTCTATTTCTTGTGATAATCTTCTGGTTTACAAGTTGATTATACACTTCATTAGCATTTGATACTTCAATCAAAAGAAAGTTTGCTTCAGATGGGTATACTTTTTTTATGAGTTCAATTTCTTGCAGTTGTTTTTCTAACTTTACTTTTTCATTTAAAATGATGTTTTTCTCAATTTCAAATTGTGCCAAGTTGTCTAGTTTCTTAAGTACAGCTTCTTGATTTAAAGTGCTAATATTATAAGGAGGTTTTACCTTATTGTACACTTCTATAATTGCCGAATTTGCATAGGCTACTCCTACTCTAACTCCAGCTAAACCCCAAGCTTTACTAAATGTTTGACTAATGATTAAATTAGGATAATCATTAAGCAATGATATATAAGATTCCTCCGTACTGAAATCAATATAGGCTTCATCAATAATTACAATTCCTTTAAATTCTCTAAGAATGTACTGTATAGTTTTATCTTCAAAACAATTACCTGTTGGATTGTTAGGTGAACAGATAAAAATGAGTTTCAGCGTTTCATCTTTCAAGTATGGATTCAGTTCTTCTACGTTTATTTGAAAATCGGGTGCTAAGGGTAATTCTATCAATTCAATATCATTAATAGCAGCAGAAACACTATACATTCCATATGAAGGAATAAAAGTCAACGCTTTATCTTTACCAGGTTCACAAAAAATACGAAAGGCTACATCGATAACTTCATCGCTTCCGTTTCCTATAAAAATTTGATTTTTATCAACACCCTTAATTGCTGATAATCGCTCTTTGATAGCTATTTGTTGTGGATCTGGATAACGATTTAAAGTTCCAAACGGATTTTCATTAGCGTCTAAATACACTTCTGCTTCTCCTTTAAATTCATCCCTAGCAGAAGAATACCCCTTTAGCTTCTGAATATTAGGACGTACTATTTTTTCTAAACTAAACATCTCTAATTTCTTTTAATCTAACAGTAATAGCGTTTTTGTGTGCTTGTAAGCCTTCAGCTTCTGCCATTAACTCTATTGATTTTCCAATGGTGCTAATACCTTCTTTAGTCACTTCTTGAAAAGTGATTTTTTTCACAAAACTGTCAAACGAAACTCCGCTATAGTTTTTTGCATAACCATTAGTTGGCAAGGTGTGATTGGTACCAGTAGCATAATCACCAGCACTTTCACAACTGTAGTTTCCTAAGAATACCGAACCAGCATTTACAATTCCTTCAATATATTCAGAAGCTTTCTCAGAAGCTATAATTAAGTGCTCTGGAGCATATTCATTACTAAATTGAATACATTCTTCAGACGAATTTAAAACAACTGCAAAACTATTTTCTATTGCTTTTTTAGCTAATTCTTTTCTGGGTAAATCATCTATTTGTTTGTTTAGTTCTGTTATAACATTTTGAGCTACATCGTTTGAAGTAGTTACTAAAATAGCTTGACTATCAGCTCCGTGTTCCGCTTGCGACAATAAATCGGCAGCTACAAAAACCGGATTACTTGTTTGATCAGCTATAACCAGCACTTCACTCGGACCAGCAGGCATATCAATAGCTACTCCTTGTTGTTGTACTAATTCTTTTGCTTTTGTAACAAATTGATTTCCTGGCCCTAAAATTTTATACACATTAGGGATTGTTTCAGTTCCGTATGCCATAGCACCTATTGCTTGAGCTCCACCAGCTTTAAAAATTTGAGTGATTCCTACTAAAGAAGCAGTGTATAAAATAGCAGGATTAATAGCTCCTTCTTTGTTAGGTGGCGTACATAAAATAACTTCTTTACATCTTGCAATTTTTGCAGGAACTCCTAACATTAAAATTGTTGAAAACAAAGGAGCTGAACCTCCTGGAATATACAATCCTACCTTTTCAATGGCTACATTTTTTCTCCAACAAGTAACTCCGTTTGTTGTGGTTATTTTTTTAGGAACTTCTTTTTGTGAATCGTGAAATGTTTCAATATTACTTTTCGCTAATTGAATGGCTTGCTGTAACTCTTCGGAAATTAAACCTTTAGCTTTCTCTATTTCTTCTTGAGTAACTTTAAAAGAGCTTAAAGAAACATTATCTAATAACTGAGCATATTTTGTTAATGCTTTGTCCTTGTTATTTTTTACATCGTTTAAGATGGTTTGCACTGTTTCTTTCAAACTATTTTCATTGATTGTTGCTCTTTTACACAAAGAACTCCAAGTTTGTTTTGCTGGATTATTTATTATTTTCATCTGTTTAGTTTTATTTTTTTAACTATCCTTGGCTATCGCCCTGCGATTAAACAACCATTTTTTCTATAGGACAAACCAAAATACCTTCTGCTCCATTAGCTTTTAGTTCGTCTATAATTTCCCAAAACTCATTTTTATTCAATACAGAGTGTACGGAACTCCAACCTTTTTCAGCTAACGGCAATACAGTTGGACTACGCATTCCTGGTAAGATTTTGATAATTGTTTCTAACTTTTCATTCGGGGCATTTAATAAGACATATCTTGATTGTCTACCTTTTAAAACTGATTGAATTCTGAACTGCAATTTGTTTAGAATATCTTGTTGTTCTTTTCCTAGTTGAGGAGAAACAGCTAGAACAGCTTCCGAAGTCAATAAAATTGCTACTTCTTTTAAATTGTTTTTGAAAAGTGTCGATCCACTTGAAACGATATCACAAATACCATCAGCTAATCCTATATTTGGAGCTATTTCAACTGAACCGTTAATGATGTGTAATTGTGCTTGAATATTATTTTTATCTAGAAAATTTTGAACTGTATTCGGATATGAAGTCGCTATTTTTTTATTCTGAAAATAACTAATTCCGTTGTAGTTTTCTCCCTTAGGTATAGCTAAAGAAACTTTACATTTTGAAAAACCTAGCTTTTCAATAAATTGAATTCCATTTCCTTTTTCAATCAATAAATTTTCTCCGATAATGGCAGCATCTACAACTCCATCTTTTAAATATTGAGGAATATCTCCGTTTCTTAAATAAAAGATTTCCAAAGGAAAATTGTTTGCAGAAGCTTTTAATTGGTCTTTTCCATTATCTATAGAAATACCGCAGTCTTTCAGTATTTGTAAGGAATCTTCGTTAAGTCTTCCTGATTTTTGTATGGCTATTTTTAATTTACTCATTTTTATGTTGAATAGGTTTGAGTAAATCTTTTGAGAAGTATTTTCGTGGCGCCTTGTTGAAAATAAAAAACCCGTTTGATTTACTCAAACGGGTTTAAAATATATCTTGATTTTATTCAATACATTTTCAGCTCGCCTGAGTGCAAGTATGAAAATGATGATGATGTAATTGAATAAAACTCATGTCTTTTGTATTGTTGCTACAAAGATTTGAAATAAAAATTTAATTGTGCAAGTTTTTTTATAAAAAAAAACAAAACCACCTGAATATCAAGTGGTTTTAGTATTATTCTGTCATGCTAAATCGAGTTTAGCAAAACAATTATTCTATTATCTGAAATCTATTTTACGCATACGTAAGCTTTCAGGAGTTACTTCTAAGTATTCATCATCTTTAATGTATTCCATACATTCTTCTAATGACATATCTACTTTAGGAGCGATTTTAACTCCGTCATCAGAACCTGATGCACGTACGTTTGTTAACTTCTTTCCTTTGATTAAATTTACCGCTAAATCATCTTGCTTTGCGTTTTCACCAACTACCTGACCTTTATAGATTTCTTGGTTAGGATCGATGAAGAAACGACCTCTATCTTGTAAACGGTCGATAGCATAAGCAGTCGCTTTACCAGATTCCGAAGAAATAATTGCTCCGTTTACTAAATCAGAAAACTCTCCTTTGTAAGCATCATACCCTCTTAAACGGTGGTTAATGATTGCTTCCCCTTGCGTAGCTGTTAATAATTTATTACGTAAACCGATTAAACCACGAGAAGGAATATCGAACTCTAAGTGTTGTAAGTCTCCTTTAGGCTCCATTACTAATAAATCACCTTTACGCATTGTTACCAAGTTAATTGCTTTACTTGCTAAATCTTCAGGTACATCAATTACTAAAGTTTCGTAAGGCTCACATTTAACTCCGTCAATTTCTTTTAAAATTACTTGCGGACGACCTACTTGTAATTCATATCCTTCACGACGCATAGTTTCGATTAATACAGATAAATGTAGAATTCCACGTCCGAAAACGTTGAATTTATCCTCTGTATCAGTATCCTCGATACGTAAAGCTAAGTTTTTCTCAGTTTCTTTATATAAACGGTCACGTAAGTGACGAGAAGTTACATATTTTCCTTCTTTACCATAGAATGGGGAGTTGTTAATGGTAAATAACATACTCATCGTTGGTTTATCAACTTCAATTCTTGGTAATGCTTCTGGATTCTCTAAATCTGCAATCGTATCTCCAATTTCAAAATCATCAATTCCGGTAACAGCACAAATATCTCCACTACGAACTTTATCCGTTTCAACTTTACCCATTCCTTCAAAAACGTGTAATTCTTTGATACGAACTTTTTTAGTAGTTCCATCAGCTTTACAAAGCATGTAATCTTTGTTCTTTTCTAAATCTCCACGGAAAACACGACCAATCGCAATTCTTCCTTTGAATGAAGAATAATCTAGAGACGTGATTTGCATTTGAGGTGATCCCTCTCGATATGGAGCTTCAGGGATTGTCTCGATTACAGCATCTAATAAATCAACTAAATCTTCTTTAGGATCTTGCCAATCTGTACTCATCCATCCATTCTTTGCAGAACCGTAAATGGTAGTAAAATCTAACTGCTCTTCCGTAGCCTCTAAAGCAAACATTAAGTCGAATACTTTTTCGTGTACTAAATCTGGAGTACAGTTTTCTTTATCAACCTTGTTTACTACTACGATTGGGGTTAACCCTAATTCGATAGCTTTTCCTAATACGAAACGTGTTTGAGGCATCGGTCCTTCAAAAGCATCAACCAATAATAAAACACCATCAGCCATTTTTAATACACGTTCTACCTCTCCACCAAAGTCGGCGTGACCCGGAGTATCAATTACGTTAATTTTTACACCTTTGTAATTTACTGATACGTTTTTAGATAAAATGGTAATTCCTCTTTCACGCTCTAAGTCGTTGTTATCTAGCAATAAATCTGTACGCTCTTTACGCTCGTCTAAAATTTTAGCTTGATCTATAATTTTATCAACCAAGGTTGTCTTACCGTGGTCAACGTGTGCTATAATAGCAATGTTTCTTATTGATTGCATTCGTGCTTATTTTGAAGCTGCAAAAGTAGTATTTTATTATTTACGATTCACGATTTTTTATTAATGAATTCGTAATATTCAATTTAAAGCTTTAGAAAGAGTGCTTTTTTATAACATCTTTATATACTTTCTCTTTGCTTTTAAAGCAATTTTGTTGTTTTAATTGATTGCCTTTTTTCTATGGAAAAAGTGAAGTAAATACTCGATTTTTAGTTATTTAGAGATACATTATTCTGGTTTTGTATCTTCTAATTCTTCATCATCTGCTCTAAAAGCACTAGGAAGTATGTCGGGTATTAATTTGATTAGTAAAGGCAAAAGTATGGCTCCACCAGGAAGCATAAACACAGTAAAAGCAGGTATTGCTTTACAAATATCGAGTGTTTGTTGCTTTACTTTTGCCTTTTCTTCATCGGTTAACGATGTAGTTAATGATTTTCTAATAAGAAAGACTAGCTCTTTGCTTTCTTGAAGCTCTTTAGCTAATCTTTTCTTATTTTTATAGATAGCCTCTTTTATTTCATCAACTGTATTCATTACAGCTTACGACGGGCTTTTTCAGTTTTAAGTAAATTTAACTCTCTAGAAGTTTGTCCTGCTACTGAAGTATTTTCTTCTGCTCTACGAATTAAGTAAGGCATTACATCACGAACAGGTCCGAAAGGAACATATTTTGCTACATTATATCCTTCTTTAGCTAAGTTAAAGCTAATATGATCGCTCATACCATATAATTGACCAAACCACATACGCTTATCATCAGCTGCTATGTTGTGTTCTTTTGCTAAATCCATTAACAAATAAGAGCTTTCTTCGTTGTGAGTTCCAGCAAAAATTGCCATATTTTTATGATCCATCATATAACGAACTGCTTCGTTATAATTATCATCAGTAGCTTGTTTATCTACACAAATTGGAGATTCATATCCTTTTTCATTAGCTCTCTCACGCTCTTTCTCCATGTATGCGCCGCGTACTACTTTCATACCAATATGGTATCCTTTTTGGTGGGCTCTTTGATGTAAGTCTCTCAAATAATCCATACGATCATGACGGTACATTTGTAATGTATTAAAAACGATGGCTTTTTCTTTGTTATAAATTTCCATCAATTCTTCAATCAAATCATCTGCTGCACCTTGCATCCAACTTTCTTCTGCATCTATTAATAGTGGTACATCTTTAGCAACCGCAGCTTTACATACTGTATGAAAACGCTCTACTACTCTATTCCACTCTACTTTTTCTTCAGAAGTTAATTCTTTTCCTTCAGTTAATTTTTGATACAAAGCAAAACGACCAAAACCTGTAGGTTTAAAAACAGCATAAGGAATAGCTGCTTTTTCTTCAGCAAAATTTATTGTTTTTAAGGTCATTTTTAAAGCATCATCAAACTGTGCTTCATCTTCTTTTCCTTCAACAGAATAATCTAAAATACTATGAACGTTTCCTTTTTCATACATCTTTTCGATGTTAGGTAAACAGTCATCTTCTGTTACTCCTCCACAAAAATGGTCGAAAACTGTTGATCGGATTAAACCTTCAACTGGTAAATGAGCTTTCAAAGCAAAATTAGTTACCGCAGTACCAATACGAACCATTGGTTGGCTTTGAATCATTTTAAATAAAAAATAGGCACGCTCTAGCTCTGAATCAGATTTTAATTTAAAAGCAGTTTCGGTGTTGTCAAAAAGTCTCATTGTCGAGGTATATTAATGTCTTATATTTAAAGACAAATATAAATGAGTAGAGTGATATATTTTAATTTTTTCTGTTTAATTTCGCTGTATATTTTTAATAACAATGACTACAATTAACGCAGCAACATATCCTATTCATTTTGATGAAAAAGCTTATAACGAATTAACTTCTTTAGTTTCTAAAAAAAATTACTCCTCTGTATTTATTTTAGTTGATGATAATACTTTAGAACACTGTTATCCTCGATTTATGCAATTATTTGCTACAGTTAAGCCTATTGAAGTCATTCAAATTGACGCTGGTGAAATTCATAAAAACATCGAAACTTGTATGGGTGTTTGGAACGTGATGACTGAATTGGGCGCCGATAGAAAAAGTTTACTTATTACTTTAGGAGGTGGTGTTATTACAGATTTAGGTGGTTTTGTTGCTTCAACGTTTAAAAGAGGGATTGATTTTGTAAACATTCCTACCACTTTATTGAGCATGGTAGATGCTTCTGTTGGGGGAAAAACAGGTGTTGACTTAGGTGTTTTAAAAAACCAGATTGGTGTTTTTGCAAACCCAGAGATGATTGTGATTGATGCAGAATACTTACATACTGTTTCCGCACGTGAAATTCGTTCAGGTACTGCTGAAATTATTAAGTATGGAATGACACATGACATTCAATTATTCAATGAAATTAAGGATAACGATCAGGTAAATATTGTGGATTTAATCCACCGTTCAATTGAAATAAAAAATGAAGTTGTTATAGAAGACCCTAAAGAACAAGGTGTTCGTAAGGTTTTAAACTGGGGACATACTATTGGGCATGGTGTAGAGTCTTATTTTTTAGAGAACCCGAAAAAGGAAGCTCTAACACATGGTGAAGCTATTGCCATAGGAATGGTTTGTGAAGCCTATTTGTCTTCTAAAGTTTTAGGTTTTCCGAAGGAAAAAGTGTCAGAAATAAAAGAAGCCATTATTAAGATTTACGGAAAAGTAACGATCGATAAAGACGATTTTCAGTCTATTATTGAGTTGATGAAGCATGATAAAAAGAATGTGGCTGGTGAAATAAACTTTGTTTTATTAAATGACTATGAAGATTTTAAAATCAACTGCAAAGCTTCCGAAGAATTAATTAATGAAAGTTTAGCATTTTATAACGCATAAAAAAAGAGCAACTTTAAAGTTGCTCTTTTTTTATTTTATTTGGTAACGGTAATTGGAATACTATCTTGAGAACCGTATAACTTGATCTCAGTAATATCGGCTGGCATATTTAATCCGTTTTTAATAATTACGTTTTTTACACTTTTAATAACATCACTTTTTATTTCTAAAGTACCACGTTTGTATTCTTTAGTTTTTGTCCAAAAAATTACCTTTAAATTAACGGTACTAACACCTAAACTATCAACCGTAACAAAACATTGATGTTCATCGGTATTTATTACTCCTTTTGTGCTAATTACTGCATCAATAATTACTTTTTTTGCAGTA
>NZ_JAPEHZ010000055.1 GCF_028823685.1 Tenacibaculum sp. L6
TTTTTTGGCTTTTAAGTATCTTTGCTAAAACTTTTCATCAGATGAAGAAACATTTTCCTCTCATTGTAAAAATCTCGTTAATTGCGGTATATGTAATTTTTTTAGCTGGTTCTGTTGTTCGTATGACAGGTTCTGGAATGGGCTGTCCTGATTGGCCAAAGTGTTTCGGGTATTACATTCCGCCAACCTCTGAAGAAGAAATTACTTGGCAACCAAATTACGAGTACAAAAAAGGAATGATTATCGTAAAAGATGAAGCGTTATTTGTTGCGGGTCATAACATTAAAACCACGGAGGAATTTAACGCTGATAACTGGGAAAAGTACACCAAACACGATTACGCTAAGTTTAATAAATTTCATACTTGGACGGAGTACATCAACCGATTAAGCTCTGCTTTGGCTGGAATTCCGTTTCTATTTTTAATTTTTGTTTCTGTTAAATTTTGGAAGGAAAAAAAGCTAATCACACTTTTATCATTCGGAGCTTTCTTTTTAATGCTCTTTGAAGCGTGGCTTGGAAAAACGGTGGTAGACTCAAACTTAAAACCTACAATTATCACCATTCACATGGTTGGTGGTTTGGTAATTATAGCCCTGTTATTATGGCTACTTTACATCGTTTCTGATCGTAAAAAAGCATCTTACAAATACAACTCTTTATTTAGCAAGCTAGTTATTATTTCAGCTGTATTTTCTTTAATTCAAATTGCTTTAGGAACTCAGGTACGCCAATTTATTGATGAGCAAGTAAAACTACACGGATTCGAAAACAAGCACTACAGCTTAATGGATCCTAACCTTAAATTTTACATTCATCGCTCGTTTACCATAGCAATTGTATTGGTAAACTTGGGTTTATTTTACTTAAATCAAGTAAAGAATTTAGGTTATAAACTGGTAAACTGGGTGGTGTTTTTAATCTTTTTAGAAACGATTACAGGTATTTTAATGTACTATGCAGATTTCCCTTTAGGAACACAAGCTGTACATTTATTATCGGGTGCTATTTTATTTGGATTACAGTTTTATTTATGGTTGCAATCGAGGAGAAACAATGATTCTAATGAGATAATGAATTAGTGATTTAATGAGCTAATTATATCATTCGCTCATTAACTAATTTACTCATTGACCATCTTTCCACTCCAAGGTTTCCATCATGTGAATCATATCTTTTTTAATGTATTCAACAGCTGGTAAAATAGAATCGTAATTTGGCTTGGTATAAAAGAATAAAGACCCTTTTAAAAAGTGTTTAGAGCTGTCTGTTGCATGAAACTGTACTTGCGAAGCAGCATCCCCTAAAATTTGATATAAACTCCCATAAACTTTCGTATTTGGGTTTACATATTCTACAGGTGCGGTAATTTGATCTGCTTTTATAGCATGTTCAAACACTAATTTTTCCGACTCCATTAACAGCTCTCTTAAATTTCCTTCAATTGGACGATACGTAATATCAACCGATGCTTTTAAGGTCGGATACTCAACCTTCATCCAGTTTTTTGGTAAGTTTTTAGATTGTGTTATTTGAGTTGATTCAAAAGAATATGGCTTTTGAAGTGGCATTTTGCTGTACCTTTTACTAGGATACTCTAAACTTAAATATGCTTTAGGTTTAGGTAAGGTTTCTTCACTACAACTTATCAAAAATATTGCTGATGCCAGCAAAAAGAATTTACGCATTTCGGGTAACTTTTACTTGTTTTATACGTTTTTTAGCCAACGCTTCAATAGTAAACGTATAATTACTGAAGTTTATTTTTTCGCCTTTTTTAGGAAACTTTCCAGAAACTTCTAAAATAAAGCCTGCGAGGGTTTCACTTTCTCCTTTGGCCTCTTCAAATTTATCTTCATCTTCATCATCTAAGACACGGCAAAAATCTTTGATGGTTATTTTTCCTTCAAAAATATAATTATTTTCATCAAGTTTCGAGTAGATCAAATCTTCATCATCAAATTCATCATTAATATCACCTACAATTTCTTCGATAACATCTTCTAAGGTTACAATTCCACTTGTTCCTCCGTATTCATCAACTACAATAGCAAGGTGTGTCTAACTTTTTGTTTTCAGGCACAAAAAACGCTTCCCTTAATAGATTTTGCCATTTAAACGTCTTCTTATTCAAATGTTCCAATAAATCTTTCGCATACAACACCCCAACAATGGTATCCATATTTTCACGATATACAGGATTTCTTGAATAACCGTTCTTTAAAATCATTTGCAGTACCTCTTCATAACTTGCATCTTCTGAAATGGCACAAACATCTGTTCGAGGTTTCATAATTTGTACTGTTTCGGTATTTCCAAAACTTACAATTCCTTCTAAAATTTTTTGTTCTTCTTTGGTTGTAGCATCATCTGAAGTTAACTCTAACGCTTGTGATAAACGCTCAACTGAAAGATTATTGTTTTTGTTTCCTAATCTATTTTCTATAACACTAGTTAACTTGATAAGTGGAGAACTTAACGGAGTTAATAGAGTGTTTAAAACCTGAATTGGTTTTGCCATCATTTCGGCAAACTGCAATGATTTTCTACTTGCATATACTTTTGGAAGTACTTCTCCAAACAATAAAATTAAAAAGGTTATCAGTACAATTTCAATCAAAAAAAGTACAGAAACATTGAAGAAATAAAAATCCAGCTCATAATCTAACCCCGTAAACAATACCTTACCAATATTTGCAAATAACAATACAATAAGAATGTTAATGAAGTTATTGGTAATTAAAATTGTACCTAATAATTTTTTGGGATCATCTAATAGTTTTACTACTGTATTTTCTTCCTTCGAATTTGATGATAACTCATCTAACTCAGTTTGAGAGATTGAAAAAAATGCTACTTCAGTTCCTGAAACTAGTGCAGAACAAATTAATAAAAGCAGTAAAAGCAAAAGGTTAACGGTTGTTAACCAATCAAAACTTGATAATAATAAAAATAAAGGTTCGGGTTCTGGATCCAATTTTTAAAATTTAATTATACTAAAATGGTAAATCGTCATCTTCTTCTGGAGCTACACTTGGTGATGTAGGATTTCCTTGCATTGGTTGTGCGCTAGATTGCGGACTGTTTGGGTCTTTTTTAGTAGATAAAAACGTCATGTCTTGTACATGAATTTCGGTAGCATATCGCTTTTGACCATCTACTTCATACTGACGCGTTTTTATACGACCTTCGCAATACACACGATCTCCTTTGGTTAAATATTTCTCACAAATTTCAGCCAATTTATTACGCACTACAATATTATGCCATTCAACATTGGTTACTTTTTCTCCGGTTTGACGATTGGTATATGTTTCATTAGTAGCTAATGGAAAACGCCCTATCGAATTTCCTCCTTCAAAATAGTGCATTTTAACCTCATCACCTAAATGTCCTATTAAAATAACCTTGTTTATTGTTCCTGCCATAGCATTATAGTTTAGTGTAAAATCAAATATACAAAAATTAGAACTCCTTGTTTAGATATTCCTCCAAAAACTTATCTATCAACACCGGCACAGGTTGTTCTTTTACTTTTGACCAACTCATTGTATTCTCACTAACATTGGTCGTTTTTACAACCCAAAACTTTGTAACTAAATGTTGGTGTGACAATTTATGAACAATATCCTCTTTATTAAAAAGTGATATGGTGGTTTCTTCAGGAAATAATTTTACGAATTGATCATGCTCTATCAACTCTTTTTCGTCCGTTTCTTTTTGGGTTTCCACAAGTGGAAATTGATACAATCCTTGCCAAATTCCTTTTCCAACACGCTCTTCTAATACTGTTTGATTATCCTCTGTAACTGGTACCAAATAATTAAAATAACGTTTCTTTATTTTGATTTTCTTTTCTTTTACAGGAAGTTCTTTTACACTGTTATTTGCCAATGCTACACAACTTTCAGCTAGCGGACATTCATCACACAGCGGATTTTGAGGCTTGCAGTGTAATGCACCAAAATCCATGATAGCTTGGTTGTACACTCCTGGCTGTGTTGCATCAATTACAGTTTCTGCTAACTCTTTAAACTCTTTAATTCCTTTAGTCGAATTAATAGGTGTAGCAACCCCAAAATAGCGAGATAACACTCTATATACATTACCATCTACCACAGCAACAGGCTCATCATAACAAATAGATGCAATTGCTGAGGCGGTATAATCGCCTACTCCTTTTAATTGTAATAATTCTTTATAGCTTTTAGGGAATACACCTTCCAATTCTTCCGAAATATATTTAGCTGTAAAATGTAAATTTCTTGCTCGTGAATAGTACCCCAAACCTTGCCATAATTTTAACACTTCACTTTCTTCAGCTTTTGCTAAATCAAATACTGTTGGAAAAGCTTCTGTAAACTTTAAAAAATACGGTAAGCCTTGCGCAACGCGGGTTTGTTGTAACATAATTTCACTTAACCAAACACGATACGGATCTTTAGTTTTTCTCCAAGGAAGCTCTCTTTTATTTTGTAAATACCAGAAAATTAATTGTTTAGATAAAGACATTTATGTAAATTGTGCCAGCAAAATTAACATATTTTATTTAGATATTTTTATTCTTATTTTTTTCGGAATAGATTAATTATCATATATTTGCACCCTCAAAAATTCAAAAAGTAATTTCAAAAAAATATATAGAATGACAAAAGCAGATATCGTATCTAAAATTTCAGATAAGAGTGGAATTGAAAAAGCAGATGTTTTAGCGACTGTTGAAGCATTTATGGACGAAGTAAAAGATGCATTAGAGAGTGGAGATAATGTATATTTAAGAGGTTTCGGTAGTTTTATTATTAAAACTAGAGCAGAAAAAACTGGTAGAAACATTTCTAAAAATACTACTATCAAGATTCCTGCACACAACATACCTGCTTTTAAACCTTCTAAGGTATTTACTGAAGGTGTAAAAACTAAAGTAGCCGTAAAATAATTAAGAAAGTATTAACCAAAAGCCTTATTAACTAAGGTTTTACAAAACATTTTAACTATGCCAAGTGGTAAAAAAAGAAAGAGAGCTAAGATCTCTACACACAAAAGAAAGAAAAGAGCGAGAGCAAATCGTCATAAGAAGAAAAAGTAAGCAGTAGCTTACTTTTTCGTTGCTTTTATAAGCTACGTTCATTGACATTAAGGTTTTAACACCTTAAAATGGTATAAATTATACCTGTTTACAAATTTTAATCCGTCTTCGTAAGCAATTACGACGGCATAAAACCATATTCAGAATGAAAACAGAATTAATAATTCGTTCCAATTCTTCTGATATTGATTTCGCCTTACTAAGAGATGGTAAACTTATTGAGTTAAACAAAGAAACAAGCGACCATAATTTTTCAGTCGGTGATATTTTTCTTGCTAAAATAGGAAAAGTAATGACTGGTTTAAATGCCGCTTTTGTAAATGTTGGTTATCCTAAAGATGGTTTTTTACACTATCACGATTTAGGACCACAAGTACAATCTTTAAACAAATTCATTAAGAAAGTAAGCACAGGTAATTACAAAGAGTTCACTTTAAAAAACTTTCGTTTTGAAGAAGACATCAACAAAGACGGAAGTATTAACGATGTACTAAAATCAGGTCAAAATTTATTAGTACAAATTGTAAAAGAACCAATATCTACCAAAGGTCCGCGTATTAGTTCGGAACTTTCAATAGCAGGTAGGTTTTTAGTTTTAGTTCCTTTTTCTAACCGTATATCGGTATCACAAAAAATAGCAGATCCGAAAGAAAAGGAGCGTTTAAAAAAATTAGCAAAAAGTATCAGACCAAAAGGGTTTGGACTTATTTTACGTACTGTTGCCGAAGGTAAAAAGGTAGCAGAACTTGACAAAGATTTACAAAACTCACTTGACCGTTGGAAAACAATGTGTAAACGCATTGCTAATAATAACACCCCAACTAAAATATTAAGTGAGTTAAACAGAGCATCTTCAATTTTAAGAGATGTAATGAACGATTCTTTTACAAGCATTGTAACCAACGATGAAACTTTAAAAGTTGAAATTAAAGAGTATTTACAAGAAATATATCCTGAAAAGGAAAACATTGTAAAACTTCATGCGTCTGAAGTACCTATTTTCGAAAAATATGGTATAGAACGTCAAATTAAAACATCGTTTGGTAAAACAGTTTCTATGAGTAAAGGGGCTTATTTGGTTATAGAGCATACCGAAGCTTTACACGTAATTGATGTAAATAGTGGTAACCGCTCTAATAAGTCTTTAAATCAAGAAGAAACTGCTTTAGAAGTTAATTTAATTGCTGCCAGTGAAATTGCTCGTCAATTACAATTGCGAGATATGGGAGGAATTATAGTTGTTGACTTTATTGATATGAAATCTGCTGAAAACAGACAGAAATTATATCAGCACTTAAAAGACGCGATGGCTTTAGACCGTACTAAACACAAAATTTTACCTCCGAGTAAATTTGGTTTAGTACAAATTACAAGACAACGTGTACGACCTGAGTTAGAGATAAAAACACGTGAACCAAATCCAAATAAAAATGGAGAAGTAGAAGCTCCTATTGTCTTATTAGATAAAATAGAAGCAGAACTTGAACGTCTATTAAATAGTGGTAAAAACTACAAGGATATTACTTTAAATGTACATCCTTTTATAGCTGCTTATTTAACAAAAGGCGTAAATTCTATCCGTTTTAAATGGTTTGTTCAATACAAAAAGTGGATTAAAGTATTACCAAGAGATGCTTACCAGTACTTACAATATAAATTCTATTTTAAAAAGAAGAAAAAAAGTAAGTAAGGCAATCTTATTATGAAATAAAAAACCCGTATCGTTTGATACGGTGGTTTTTTTTATGTTTAAAACCAAAACCCTAAGTTAAATAACCAATAATGTTCAGAGTGATCTGGTGACCAAGTATATTTTAATTCAACAGGTCCAATAAACGTTTCTACGCTATAACCTAAAGCATATCCTGATTTGGTGTTTTTAAATAAGCTTCCTTTATCAAAAATATCTTCTTCTACACGAGCATAATTGGCAATAAACATTGCGTAATGATTTTTTAAAACCTCATAACGCAGATTAAATTCTGATCTTAAGTAAGACTGATTATTTAAACCTCCTGTATCATAACCATACATAGGAATGAAATTATTAATATAGTTTTGATTGTATCCTCCTAAGTGATAATCAAAAATTTCGAATGACTTTTTTCCTAAAGTATATCCTGCTTGTGAGGTATATTGAAAAGTCAATTTATCATAAAAAGTAGTAGCAAACCCCAAAGTTCCTCCTAATTGTGAAAATTGATGAAAAGGCTCGCTATTGGGTAATAACCCATCTAACCTACTATTCCTATCAGACCATAAAAACCACTTAAAGCCTATATCTGCATAAAACCCTCTTGTAGGGAACATTTCTTTGTTGTAGGTGTCTAATTTTAAGTAAGAGAAGGTATTTATATAGTTACTTCTATCAAAAAAATCTTCTTTCCCATCTGTTGATATGTTTTGTGTGCTTGCTTCAATATTTTTATGTTCTGCTCCTATACCAATTGCAAACTTTTTATCAAAGGTTGTTTGGAAGTATAATGAACTTGAAAAATCTGAATACTTTCCGTTTATAAGCCCTGTATCATAAATGATATCACTATTGAAAGAGTTGTATCTTGTACTAAAACCATAACTTGTTAAAAATCCGTTATCCACAAAATATTCTAAGTTATATCTGATTTTATCACCAATACCAAAATCAACAGAAAGTTCATCATTTTGAAAAAGCAACTTTTTATGATTATAATTCAATAAGACTGCTGACTTATACAGTAAATCATAATGTAACCCAAGACGTAAATAAGACTGAATTTTTTCTTCTTTTACTGTTAGCTCTAGTTTTTTTCCATGGAAAGATTTATCGAAATGATAATCAATTCTAGTAAAGTTTTTTGTCGCTGTTAATGTGTTGATTTTCTTAGAAATTTCTTTGTAAGAAACACTATCTCCTTCACGTAATTGCAACTTTCCTAAAATATAATTATTGGTATAGTTTTTATTTCCTTTGATAATAATTCTATCAACAATAAACTTTTTTTCTTTTAGCTCTACCTTAGGCAGTTTTCTTTTGATAGGCTGCATTTTTGCAATACTATCAAAAACCACTCTGTACTTTTTTGCTACTTTATACCCTTCATCTAAAACTTCATTTTTTTGATTAAAATCTATAACACTATACTCTATAACATTTGGGCGAATGTAGACATTTAACAGCTCTATTTGCTCGTCAGACTTCTTATACATTTGAAAGTTAATAATCTGCATCAACAAAGAAGCTACAGAAACTAACTCATCTTTTTTTAATAACTCTCCTTGAACGCTGACTCCTATTATGATATCAACTCCTTTCTTTTTCATAACATCAGCAGGAAAGTTATTTACAACTCCACCATCAACCAATAATTTCCCTTCAATATCTACCGGATTTAATAAAGATGGAAAAGCAGCACTTGCTCTTAGTGCAAGCGGTAATGAACCAGTTTCTAAAACTTCTTCTTCACCTGTTTCAATATTGGTACCTATACAATAAAAGGGAATTGGAAGTTTAGAGAAATCGTTAATTTCATCAACTGGTTCTAATAATTCAGTCAAAAAATTCAAAATGTTTTGTCCTTTAGATAAACCCAAAGGCAAGCCTAAACTTCCTTTCTTTATCGGAAGAGATACCGCGTATTTTTCACCGTTAACTTTACTAAAAAAAGGTTTTTCTTTTCTTGGAACTTTATCTTGTAGCAAACTCATAAAATCTGTTTCAAAAACAGCTTCTTCTATTTGATCGGCTGTATAGCCAGCAGCGTATAAACCTCCTACAATAGCTCCCATGCTTGTACCACCAATATAATCGATCTGAACACCAGCTTTTTCAAGCTCTTTTAATATCCCTATATGAGCTATACCTTTTGCACCACCACCACTAAGTACTAAACCTACTTTAGGTTGTTCTTGGGCCAGCATCAGCGCAGGAAATAATAATAAAATTAGCAACTTTTTCATTCTTCTTTTTTTTGATAATATTGATATATTTTTTGAGCCCTTGCATTACCTACCACTTCCTTTAACTCTTCTAAGCTAGCACTTTTAACACGTTTGGCTGATTTAAATTTACGTAATAAATTGGTGATTGTTTGCTTTCCAATATCAGGAATTTGCTCCAATTCTGATTGAATAGCACTTTTACTTCGTTTATTTCTGTGGAAAGTGATTCCGAAACGGTGTGCCTCGTTACGTAAATACTGAATTATTTTAAGCGTTTCAGATTTTTTATCTAAATACAGCGGAACAGAATCTCCTGGATAATAAATTTCTTCCAAGCGTTTTGCAATCCCTATAATAGCTATTTTCCCTCTTAAATCGAGAGCATCTAAACTTTTTAAAGCAGATGATAATTGTCCTTTTCCTCCGTCAATAACGATTAACTGAGGCAATGGCTGTTCTTCATCTAATAATCGTTTATATCTTCTGTATACAACTTCTTCCATCGAAGCAAAATCATCAGGTCCCTCTACTGTTTTGATGTTAAAATGACGATAGTCCTTCTTGCTTGGTTTTCCATCTTTAAAAACCACACAAGCAGCCACAGGATTCGTTCCTTGGATGTTCGAGTTATCAAAACATTCAATATGACGTGGTTCTTTCCCTAATCGCAAATCCTTTTGCATTTGCGCCATAATTCTTTTTACATGACGATCAGGATCCACAATTTTTATTTGTTTAAACTGCTCTTGACGGTAGAATTTCGCATTGCGTTCAGAGAGTTCTACAATTCGTTTTTTATCTCCTAGTTTTGGAATAGTTACCTTAACATCTTTACCAACACTAACTTTAAAAGGCACAAAAATTTCTCGTGACAACGAATTAAAACGCTGGCGAGTTTCAATAATAAATAACTCTAAAAGCTCTTTATCGGTTTCATCTAATTTTTTCTTAATTTCTGTAGTATACGATTGTACTATAGAACCGTTCATCACCTTAAAAAAGTTTGCATATCCATGCGATTCATCAGAAATAATGGAAAACACATCTACATTGTTAATCGACGGATTGACAATTGTTGATTTTGCTTGATAATTCTGCAACGCCCCTAATTTTTCTTTAATCTTTTGTGCTTCTTCAAAGCGCATATCGGCAGCAAAATCGAGCATTAGCTTTTCAAATTGCTGTAAGCTTTCTTTAAAATTCCCTTTGATAATGTTTCGAATAACTCTTATATCTTCTAGATAATCTTCTTCCGTTTGATATCCTTCACAAGGACCTTTACAATTTCCTAAATGATATTCTAAACATACTTTGTATTTATCAGCATCTATCTTATCCTGACTTAAATCGTAATTACAAGTACGTAACGGATACAGCTCTTTAATTAAATCTAATAAAGCATGTACCGTTCGCATATTGGTATACGGACCAAAATATTCCGAACCATCCTTCACAACTCTTCGTGTAGAAAACACGCGCGGAAATCGCTCCTTTTTAATACAAATCCACGGATACGATTTATCATCCTTCAACAACACATTGTATCGTGGTTTGTATTTCTTGATTAAATTATTCTCAAGCAATAATGCATCTGTTTCCGTATCAACCACTACATGCTCAATACGAACAATTTTCTTGACTAAAACTCGCGTTTTTCCGTTCTCGTGATTCTTAGTAAAATACGACGAAACGCGTTTTTTTAAGTTCTTAGCTTTTCCTACATAAATAATCACATCCTCTTTATCAAAATATTGATAAACTCCAGGTGAATTAGGCAGTGTTTGTATTTGAAGTTCTAGCGGTGTTGGCATACAACGAAAATACAATTTTTTAGCCTTTTAAAAGGGTATAAACGCTAGTTTTAGTACCTTTACGATATGGGTAAACTTATTGATAATTTTGGAAGACAAATTAGCTACGTTCGATTAGCGGTAACCGACCGTTGTAACTTGCGTTGCCAATATTGTATGCCTGCACACGGTATTGATATTGTGCCTCGTGAAGAACTACTTACCTACAAAGAAATGTACCGCATTATCAGAGTACTTACCGAATTAGGGGTGAACAAAGTTCGATTAACTGGAGGTGAACCTTTTGCACGTAGAGATTTTATGTCGTTTTTAGAAATGTTATCGTATAACGATTTACTAAATGCTATCAATATTACCACCAATGGTGCGCTTGTTTCTAAACACATCAAAGACTTAGAAAAGCTTGAAAAAATAAAAACCATCAACTTAAGCATTGATAGTTTACATGCCGATAAGTTTGCCAAAATTACACGTCGTGATGTATTTTCCGAAGTATATAAAACATTTGAACTACTAGAAAAAAGTCCACTCAATTTAAAATTAAATGTAGTAGTACAATCGGGTTTTAATACTGATGAAATTGTTGACTTTGTTGCATTAACCAAAGAAAAAAATATTGCGGTTCGCTTTATTGAAGAAATGCCTTTTAACGGAAAAGGACAACGAAACACTAAAGAAGTATGGAATTACAATAAGATTTTGAACGAAATACAATCAAATTATAATATTACACAACTCATCTCAGAAAAATCTTCTACCTCACGAAATTTTTCTATTGAAAATCATATAGGAACTGTAGGAATTATTCCTGCTTTTACTCGTACTATATGTAATGATTGTAACCGAATTAGAGTTACCTCGACAGGAACTTTTAAAAACTGTTTGTTTGATGATGGTGTTTTTAATCTGAGAGATTTTATTAGAAATGGTGCCAGTAATGAAGATTTGAAAGCCTTGTTTTTATCACTCATAAAAGAAAAACCTGAGAATGGTTTTGTTGCTGAGGCTAATAGAAAAGGAAATGTAACCGAAAGTATGAGTACAATAGGCGGATAATTTCAATGTGTTAATTAGATAATTTGAAAATGTAATAATTAAACTCTTAAACAACTCAACAATTACACTTTTACAGATGATTACAGTAGAAGAAGCTAAACATATAATTTTAGAAAACACACAAGATTTCGGAGTTGAAGAAATTCCCTTTTTAGAAGCTGTCGACAGAGTTTTAAAAGAAGATATTGTTGCCTATAGAGATTTTCCTCCATTCAACCGAGTGGCAATGGATGGTATTGCAATCAATCATCGTTTTTTTAAGCACGGTGTTCGCGATTTTAAAATTGAAGGAATTCAGCCTGCAGGAACACCTCAGCAAACTATGGAGAATGCTTCAAACTGTTATGAAGTGATGACAGGAGCCTGCTTACCTAACAATACAGATACGGTTATTCGTTACGAAGATGTAGACATCAATACCTTAATGGCAACTATCAATATTGATAAAATTACCGAAGGGCAAAATATTCATGTACAAGGTTCAGACAAAACCAAAGAAGAAGTTCTTATTAAAAAAGACACAATTATTTCTGCTGCTGAAATAGGGGTTTTAGCTACTGTAGGTAAAGCTATGGTTAAAGTAGCCAAACAACCTAAAGTAATGATTGTTTCTACAGGTGATGAATTGGTTGACACTCATGAAACTCCGTTAGCACATCAGATTAGAAGAAGCAATGTATACACCTTAGTTTCTTTATTGAATGATTTAAAAATCCCCGCAGACACAGCTCATATTACGGATGAAAAAGCAATTTTAAAAGAAAAAATAGCGTCTTTTCTACAAGAATATGACGTGTTATTATTTAGTGGAGCTGTAAGCAAAGGAAAGTTTGATTTTTTACCTGAGGTTTTAAATGAACTGGGTGTTAAAAAGTTATTTCATAGAGTTTCACAAAGACCTGGAAAACCTTTTTGGGCAGGTGTTACAGATAACTGCAATGTGTTCGCTTTTCCTGGGAACCCTGTTTCAACATTTGTAAATTGTTTGGTCTATTTTTATCCTTGGCATTATAAATCTGTTGGAGTTTCTTCCGAAGAAAAAACAGTAATTTTAGCAAAAGACATCACTTTTAAACCCAATTTAAGCTGTTTTTTACAAGTAAAATTAACTTCGGAAAACGGACAAGTATACGCAACTCCAATACAAGGAAATGGTTCAGGTGATTTAGCAAGTTTGGTCGAAGCTGACGGCTTTATTAAACTCCCAAAAACTGAAGAGATAGAATTTAAAAAAGGAAGTGTTTTTCCGATACTGACGTATCGTAGTTTTTAATTATTAATGTTTAGTTTTGAGTTAAAAATTTAAAATGAAGGAAAGTATTGTTCAAAGCAAAAGTTTTCAATTCTCTTTAAAAATAATTTCTCTGTACAAAAAACTGCAACAAGAAAAAGAGTTTATAATTTCAAAACAGCTTTTAAGAAGTGGAGCTTCAATAGGAGCTAATATAGAAGAGGCTTTAGCAGGACAAAGTAAAAGAGACTTTATAGCTAAAATGTCTATTTCTTCAAAAGAGGCTAGAGAAACTAAATATTGGTTACGCCTATTAAAAGAAAGTAATTTAACAAATATTGATGTTACAGATATACTTTCGGACATCCATGAGCTAATTAGGCTATTAACAGCAATTGTAAAAACATCACAACAGAGTTTAACTAAAAATTAAAAACTCAACATTCAAAACTTATATAAAGTGAGCAACTTTTCCCATATAAACGAGCAAAACCAACCTAAAATGGTAAATGTTTCTGATAAAAAAATCACGAAACGTACCGCTATTGCCAAAGCAACTATGTTTTTAGGTTCAGAAATTGTGAGTCATTTTACCAATGATGAACTCATCACTAAAAAAGGACCTGTTTTTCAAACAGCTATCATTGCTGGAATTCAAGCCGTAAAAAAGACTTCAGATATCATCCCAATGTGTCACCCTTTGTTAATCAATGGTGTGGACATTGATATCAATATTGTAGACGATGAGCATGTGGGGGTTTTTTGTAAAGTAACCATCGAAGGTAAAACAGGAGTAGAAATGGAAGCTCTTACTGGAGCTTCAGCAACTTGTTTAACTATTTATGATATGTGTAAAGCTATCAGTCAAAAAATGGTAATTAAAGAAGTAAAGTTAGTAGAAAAAACAGGTGGTAAATCGGATATTAAAAATGGATGATAAGCATACTAAACATACAAACTTAGTTAAAAAACATAATGATAATTTTGCTCCTAATGAAGTAGCTATTTTAGGAACTAAGTGTGGGGTTATCGCTGATTTAGTTCATAACGTTTCAAAAAGATTATCGAGCTATAACTTAGGATATTTTGATGCTTCACATGCTAAAGATGTTGAGCAAAACACCCTAACTGAATACACTTTTCACCATGAAGGTAATCTGCAAATAAAGACTACTTCTTCAGTAAATAAATACGAACAACGTTTGCAGTTTTACAATCATGATTTAGTATTCATCAATGGAAATCATTACCAAGGAGCAAAGCAAATTCTAATTTTAGATGATGAGAAA
>NZ_JAPEHZ010000056.1 GCF_028823685.1 Tenacibaculum sp. L6
AAATTTGATGATTTCCAATATAAAAAGATAAATAGCAAAATTTAAAAATCTGACTTGTGCTTAACCGAAAAACAGTAATTTAAAACCCGTAACTGACGGTTATACGATACGTTAGCTGTAATTAAAGATGAAAATTGAAACAATCTTCAAAGATTTAAAGGAAGACCTTCAATCGATAAACGAGAGGTCAAACGAAAGACTGCTAAAAGAGGAACAAGTTAGGTCGAGTATTTACTGTTCTTTGAGAAATCAAGGATATATTGTTGCTGCCGAGAGGAATTTTGATAAAAACTCTGAAATCGAATGTGATTTAGTTTTCTGGAACGATTCTAACAAAGAATCTTGGATGGAAATTAAAACTGCGAGATACTCTAATCTTAAAGGAGATGTAAGACGATTAGATAAAAATGGAAAAGATACTTGGAATAATAATCAAAGAGGACAATTTCAAAGCTGGATAAAAGATATTGAGAAACTAAAAAAAATAGAAAACAAGGAGTTCCCAAAATATTTTGTGCTGGTCGAACAATGTAATGAAGAGTCTCTTTTTGACAAATTGTTAAATAAAAACTTATATGACATTAGGAATTATTTTGAGAATATCAACTATAATAAAATAGTGTTTGACCTAAAATGGAACAAAGCTCCAGTTGACAAATGCATTGTACGGATATTTGACTTAAAAAACTACAGCTAACAAAGTATCTTATGAAAAGTACTAGTCCAGTTTTTTAAAGTTAGTATTTCTCTCTGTAATTGTCTATTTTATAGAGGTGAATCGTTGATAAATTATAACTTATCCAACTCACTTACAATAAGATCACACCCTTTTTTTAGTTCTTCATCAGAAATAGTTAGTGGAGGCGTAATACGAATTGCTCTTCCTTCAAAAAGTAACCAGAATAAAATCAAGCCTTTGTCTAAACAGTTTAAAATTACTTGTGAGGCAGCTTCAGGAGTATCTACTAATAAAGCAAGCATTAATCCTTTACCTCTAATTTCTTTAACCGCAGGATGATTTTTAAAGGCATCGCGAATAATCTTTTCTTTTCGTAAGGCTTCTTTCATTAAGTTAGAAGAGGTGATTTCTTGTACGGTAGCTAAACCAGCACTTGCAATTATAGGATGTCCGCCAAACGTAGTAATATGTCCTAATTTTGGGTGTTCTTTTAAACAATCCATCACTTCAAAAGAAGCAATAAAAGCGCCGATTGGCATCCCACCACCTAAACCTTTACCCGTAATGATGATATCTGGAGTAACGTTGTAATTTTCAAACCCCCAAAAGGTTCCTGTACGTCCAACTCCAGACTGGATTTCATCTAAAATTAACAAGGCACCAACCTCCTCACAGCGTTGTTTTTGTTTTACTTTTGTTAAGTAGTTGTTTTGTGGCTCGATAAATCCAGCACCTCCTTGAATGGTTTCTAATATAACACCTGCTGTATTGGTAGTGATTTTTTCTAAATCTACTTCGTTGTTATATTCAATAAACTTAGTTCCTGGAATTAACGGACGAAATGCACGGTTTTGTTGCTCTGCTCCGCAAACACTCATAGCACCTTGCGTATTTCCGTGGTAGGCGTTTTTAGCGGCAATAATTTCACTTCTACCAGTAAAACGTTTGGCTAATTTTAAAGCACCTTCAGTAGCTTCTGTACCAGAATTTACCAAATAAACAGATGAAAGGTTAGGAGGTAAGGACGCTGCTAAGGCTTTGCACAATTCTACTTGTGGTTTTTGAATGAATTCTCCATACACCATTACGTGTGTATATTGCGCTAACTGATTTTTTATAGCCTCGTTTACCTTTGGATGATTATGCCCTAAACTATTGGCAGAAACTCCCGCAACGAAGTCTAACATAGCTTTTCCGTTGCTATCATAAATATAACTACCGTTAGCATGTGAAATTTCAATAGCTAAAGGATGTGGGGTAGTTTGTCCTTGGTGTTTTAAAAAATCGTCTTTCACAGGAATTATTTTAATTCTTTAAGATTTGGTTTTTTTCGCTCTTTGCTCTCTTTTTTAGAAGATTCCTTTAAAAAGTTTTCTTTTGCTTCTTTTACAACGTCTAATTCCTTTTTTTCTCTTGTTGGAGCAGTGTTAGTGGTGTCTTTTACAAAAATGTCTTCAACACTTAAGGGTTGCTCATCACCACGCCATATAAATCCTTTAAATTTATGTTCTTCCGAAGGAAATTCAGAAGGAGGATAGGTGGTTCCTTCCGATTTTTTAAAGTATTTAGTTTGTGCAATTTGTCCGTCTTCTAAAATAAACTCAATATCACTCGCTATTTCTTTGGTAATGGTTTCAAGTTTATGCGTTTCATCATTATTATTGAAGTATAACGATTCAGCATTACCAATAACCATCATCGTGCGTAGCTCATCATTTTCAAACTTACCATAAATATTTCGCCCTTTTATTTGGTTGAAATTTTCTTTATGAATTGAATCTTGTTGAATCATAAACGCATTTTGAAGTACTTTTAAGGAATCTAACTTATTGGTTTCTTTATTGGTTAATAATTGAATACTGTCTCCTGTAATTTGACTGTTTTTTGACCATAAAATAGGTCTTTTAAACATTCTTGTTAGCCCTGTTTCTTGGCTGGTGTGAATAGAATCGCACTTTCCTTGTAGGTCCGATTTGAATATTTTTACATTGTTAAAAATACGTGCAATTCGTTTTTCAGGTTTTCCAGTAAGTAAAATTTTATCACCAGCAACGTGCATTGAATCTTTTTCAAAAACAGAAATAGCAACGGCTCTATCAATAATGAATAAAGAATCTTTCTGCTCGTATAACTCTGCATAATTTCCTTTAGCAACCATTTTCTGAACAGTATCAATCACTTTGATGTTGTTAGTAGCAGAAGCAAAGCCTTTTCGTTTATCATAGTATAAACTGTCGGCAGAAACAGTACGTTCTTTTAAGAATAACTTGGCATTTTTTACGAAGTAAGAAATGTCGGTATTGGTGTCGTAAAAACCTCTTTCAGAATATACTTTGGTACTGTCTTTTAAATTGGTAATGGTACTAGGCCCATATAAATAGGCTAACTGTGTGTTGGTATAATAATCTAAATGATCAGATTCTAAATGATTTTCAGGGTTTACAACCGTTACTTTAGATTGTGCTGTGAATTTTTTATCTCTTAAAAGATAGGTTCCTTTTACACTTTTTAGCGTGTTTTTGGTGTCTTTAATCGTTCCGCCACTAGGATAATATAATATTTGATTGATTCTATCGAAATGAAGCGTATCAGTTTTTAGCGTCATTTCTTTATCGTTAATTTCTACATTTCCCCAAGATTTCGCTTTTTTCGTATTTCCGTCATAGGTAGCAAAATCACTGTATTGAATAATCGTGTCTCCTTGTTCAATTACTACTTCACCAATGGCTTTAAATAAGTTTTTGTCTTTATATAATAAGGCTCTTTGACAATCTAGCGTAGCACCTTCGTGAGACATTTTTACCTTACCAATTAGCAAGGTTGCCCCAGGGTACTTGCTTTCATCAGCGGTACTTAGTTCAGTAGAAAGGATTTTGATTTTTTTTGTTTGAGAAAAACTTACAACAGAGAATAATATAAAAGCTAGTAGAAATAGTTTTTTCAAAATAATACGATTTAATGCACAAAAATAATGAAAAGAACATGCCAAAAATCTTAATAAAGAAATAAAATTATCAAGATAAATAAAAGGCTGTCTTTTAGTAAATGGTTAATTTTGTAGCAAATTAAAAAAACATAAAGATATGAGCGCTCATTTTGATTTATCAAAAGAAGAGATGAAATCTTACGGATATAAAATAGTTGATATAATTGCTGAACATTGGGATACTTTAGACAAGCAAAAACCTGTTGCAAGTGCTACCAGAAAAGAAATGGATAGCATTTTCTTACAAGAAGCACCTGCAGAAGGTATGCCTGCTGAAAAAGTGTTAGACTTTGTGATGGATAACGTAATGCCTAATAGTACTGTTGTTTCGCACCCTAAAGCTTTTTCATTTGTACCTGGTCCTAGTAACTTTATTAGTACGATGGCTGATAGTTTAGCTACAGGATTCAATATTTTTTCTGGTGGATGGATGGTTTCTCCAGCGGCAGCTGAGTTAGAAATTGTAACGATGAACTGGTTACTTAAAATGTACAATTTCCCTGTTGAAAAAGGAGGTGGGATTTTTACTAGTGGTGGTTCGATGGCAAACTTAACCGCTCTGGCTACAGCAAGACGTTTAAAGTGTGGAGATGACTTTTCAAAGGCAGTTATTTATTTGTCAGACCAAGCACACTCTTCAAACATTAAAGCGATTCGCGTTTTAGGATTTAAGAAAGAACAAATTCGAGTTTTACCTACAGATATCGAATTCAGAATTAGTATCAACAAGTTAAAGAATGCGATAGCAAAAGACAGATTAGAAGGCTTACAACCATTTTGTTATATAGCTTCAGCAGGTACAACAAATACAGGTACTGTAGATCCTTTAAATGATATTGCAGACATTTGTGAAGAAGAAAACCTTTGGTTTCATATTGATGGAGCTTATGGTGGAGCAGCAATTTTATCTGAAAAAGGAGCTAAAGCTTTACGAGGTATAGAACGAGCAGATTCGTTGACGGTAGATCCACATAAATGGTTTTATCAACCTTATGAAATAGGTTGCTTATTAGTAAAAGATTCTTCTTGGTTAAGTAATACGTTTAGTGAAAAACCTGAGTATTTACGTGATATTGAAGGAAATGAATCTGAAATTAACTTTTATGACTACGGAATTCAGTTAACAAGACGTTTTAGAGCATTGAAATTCTATATGTCTATCAAAACTTACGGATTGAATGTTTTTAAAGAAGCAGTAAGTTATAATATTCAATTAGCAGATGATGTAGAAAAGATGTTACGTAAAAGTAGAAACTGGGAAATTATTTCTCCAGCTACCTTGGCGGTTATTAATTTTAGATACAACCCTATCGGATTAAACTTATCAGAAAAAGAATTAGATGAGTTAAATCAGAAAATATCTCAAAGAATTATGGATTCTAGAGAAGCATTATTAGTAACTACAATACTTAACAAGCAAGTAGTATTAAGAATGTGTTTAATTAATCCTAAAACCACGATGGAAGATATTAAAGAAACACTTTTATTGTGTAATAAATTTGGAGAGGAAATTTTAAATAGCAAGAAATAAAAAAAGGGAAGTTGATTAACTTCCCTTTTTAATTTGAGTTTTTTTCAAATTGAGCTTGTATAAACTCTTTTGACTTTCCTTTGGCAATAGAAGCTGTTTGCCATTTATCATTTAAAATCATTTTACCTACATAAGCAATTTGACCAATATGATAAGGAAAATGAGCTATTTGCCTCATAATACTTTCAATTAATTTAACTTGTTTGTTTCTGATTACTATTGGGTGATTAAAATTCTTTTCATTTAAAGAGTTTAAGGCAGAGAACAAGCAATTCCATCCTTTTTCCCAGTGATCTATTAGTTCTTCTTTAGTTAAGTTTTGTGGCTGAAACTCAGCATCTCTATCTCTCCAATCTTTTTCTCCATCAGAGGTGAAAAAATCAGTCCAACGAGATAGCATATTTTCTGACATATGAATAATGATAGAAGCTATACTGTTGCTTTCTTCATTATACTTCCAGTGTAAATCTTTTTCTTCAAGTTGAGCAATCGTTTTATCAGCAACTTCTTTGTACGATTTAAATTGTGCTGTAATATTGTCTAAATATTCTTGTATCATCATAAAAAAAAAGGAGCTCTTTAGAACTCCTTTTGAATTTATCTGTTAATTGTCTGTTTTCTATCAGGACCAACTGAAACGATCTTTACAGGCACACCTGTTTCCTTTTCAATAAAAGAGATATACTCTAATAAGTTTTGAGGTAACTCATCAGCAGAAGACATTTTTGTTAAATCATCTTCCCAACCTTTAAACTCTGTATAGTTAACCGTTACGTTTTCTGGCTCGATGTTATATGGGAAATGAGAAATTTCTTCACCTTTATAGTTGTATGAAGTACAAACTTTTAAAGTGTCAAAACCAGATAATACATCACCTTTCATCATCATTAATTGGGTAACACCGTTAACATCAACAGCATATTTTAAGGCAACTAAATCTAACCACCCACAACGACGAGGACGACCTGTAGTAGCTCCAAACTCATGACCAACTTTCGCCATAGTAGCTCCGTCTTCGTCAAATAATTCAGTTGGGAAAGGTCCAGAACCTACACGAGTAGTGTATGCTTTAAAAATACCGAAAACTTCACCAATTCTGTTAGGAGCAACTCCTAAACCAGTACAAGCACCAGCTGCGGTAGTGTTTGAAGAAGTTACGAATGGATACGTACCAAAATCAATATCTAATAAAGATCCTTGGGCTCCTTCTGCTAAGATAGTTTTACCTTCTTTTATAGCCTTGTTTAAAAACTCTTCAGAATCGATGAATTGTAATGTTTTTAATTTATCAATACCTCTAGAAAATTCAGCTTCTAACTCATCTAAATCGTAATCGATTTGTACATCAAAGTATGCTAACATACTTAAATGCTTTTCAGTTAAAGCTCTGTATTTTTCTTTCCAGTTGTCTAATTCTAAATCACCAACACGCATTCCGTTTCTACCAGTTTTGTCCATGTAAGTTGGTCCAATTCCTTTTAATGTAGAACCGATTTTTGCTTTTCCTTTTGAAGTTTCAGAAGCAGCGTCTAATAATCGGTGCGTTGGTAAGATTAAATGAGCTTTACGAGAAATTAATAATTTAGATGTATAATCGATATTGTGCGTATCTAAATTTTCTAATTCTCTTTGAAAGATAACAGGATCGATAACTACTCCGTTACCAACCACGTTTAAAGCTGTTTTATGAAAAATTCCTGAAGGAATTGTGTGTAATACGTGCTTGTTTCCGTCAAAAATTAAAGTATGACCTGCGTTAGGACCTCCTTGAAAACGAGCAATAATATCGTAGTTTTTTGTTAATACGTCTACAATTTTACCTTTTCCTTCGTCTCCCCATTGTAAACCAAGTAATAAATCTACTGCCATTTAGTGTGTTGTTAAGTGTATGTTTTTATTTGTTGTTTCTTTTTGTTCCGTAGAAATAAAGTGAGTGATTGTGAATATCAATATCAAAAACATCTTCAATTGTTTTTTTGATGATTTGAATTCGTGGGTCGCAAAATTCTTTTACTTCACCAGTATCTGTAAGAATTACATGATCGTGATTTTTGTCGAAGTAACTTTTTTCATATCGCGCCATTGATTGTCCATCAAACTGATGTTTACGAACCAATCCACAATCTAATAACAAATCCATCGTATTGTATAGCGTAGCTCTACTTACACGATAGTTTTTGTTTTTCATTTTAATATACAAAGATTCGATATCAAAATGCTCGTCAGCATCGTAAATCTCTTGTAAAATAGCATAACGTTCTGGTGTTTTACGATGCTTGTTTTCTTCTAAAAAAGAAGTAAACACTTTTTTTACAATTTCTTGATTTTCTGCTGAATTACTCATTTATTTTAAAATTTTACTCACTAGGTGAGATATACGATTCAAATATTTGTACTTATTAAAATGTATCTTTAATAAAAATCACATACGCTTATTTGCGATTTGAATTAAAGGGCAAATTTACGTTTATTTCTTGATAAAAAAACAACGATATTAAAATGATGTTTACAAAGTATTAACACGTTCAACTTTTTGTACACCTTCTACTTTTTTCATGCTACCTATTAACTTCTCTAATTGGTTTTTATTTTTTACACTTAACGATAGTTTTCCATCAAAAACACCATTATCTCCAGAGATGTTAATACTATGGATAAAAACATCCATACTGTTAGAAATTATCTTGGTAATATTATTTACAATCCCTTTGTTATCGATACCGGAAAGGTGTAAAATAGCCGTAAATTCTTGCTTAGTAGAGTCAATCCATTTTGCAGGCATGATTCTGTAGGCGTAATTTGACTGTAATGAAATGGCATTTGGGCAATCATTTTTATGAACTTTAATTCCTTCATTAATAGTAACAAAACCAAAAACTTTATCACCTGGAATAGGAGAACAGCATTTTGCTAGTGTGTAATCTAACGTTTGTTCTTCTTTACCAAAAACTAAAGCATCGTATTTATTAGTAACTTCTTCTTTTTCTAAAATTTCTTTAGAAGGATTTCTACGGAAGGTATTTTTGATAAAGCCCATAAAGCTACTGCTTCTTTGAGCAACAAACTGTTTAAGTTGTGTATTGTCTATAGCGCCATTACCTATACGATAAAATAAATCGAAGCTGGTTTTTAAACCGAAATAACTAGCAAGTTCATGTACTACCTTTTCGTTATAATTAATTTTTAAATGACGTAGTTTACGTTGTAAAATAGCTTTTCCTTCTTCAGCTATTTTCTTTTCTTCTGCTTTTAAGGCAGATTTAATTTTAGCACGTGCTCTGGCAGTTAACACAAAATCTAACCAACGCACATTCGGTTTGTTGTTAGCAGCAGTAAGAACTTCTACCTGATCACCACTTTTTAATTCATGACTTAAAGGCACTAATTTACCATTCACCTTTGCACCACGACATTTTAACCCTACATCGGTATGTACAGAAAAGGCAAAATCTAGCGCAGAAGCTCCTTTAGGAAGTGATTTTAGTTCTCCCTTAGGAGTGAAAACATAAATTTCTTTAGCATAGAGATTAAGTTTAAAATCTTCAACAAAATCTACAGCATCTAAACTTTGGTTTTCTAAACTTTCTTTTAAACGGTTTAGCCAACCATCTAAACCATTTTCTTGAACATTTCCTTGTTTGTATTTAAAATGGGCAGCATATCCTTTTTCTGCAATTTCATCCATTCTATTTGAACGGATTTGTACTTCAACCCATTTTGCTAGTGGACCAATTACGGTAATGTGTAAAGCTTCGTATCCTGTAGATTTAGGCTGAGAAATCCAATCGCGTAAACGAGCAGGGTTTGGTTTGAAAAAGTCTGTTACAATCGAGTATATTTTCCAAGCATCGAATTTTTCATCACCCGAAGTAGGTTCATAAATAATTCGAATAGCAAATTTGTCGTAAACCTCGTCAAAAGTTACGTTTTGCTTACGCATTTTTCTACGAATAGAGAAAATTGATTTAAAACGTCCTTTTATATCGTAATTAAACCCTTCTTTATCTAAGGCTTCTTTTAAAATACCAGTAAAGCTATCAATATACTTTTGTTGATCTTCTTTGCTTTCTTTGATTTTAGTTAAAATATCTTGATACACATCTGGCTCAGTATATTTTAAACCTAAATCTTCCAACTCAGTTTTAATGTTGTATAAACCTAAACGGTGGGCAAGAGGCGCATAAATGTACAAGGTTTCAGATGCTATTTTTACCTGCTTATGAGGAGGCATCGAATCCATGGTTTGCATGTTGTGCAATCTATCCGCAATTTTGATCAAAATTACCCGAACATCATCATGTAATGTGAGTAACATTTTTCTGAAATTTTCAGCTTGTATGGAGTAATCTTGCTCTTGTTTTAAATTCGATATTTTAGTTAAACCACTAACAATACGGGCAATGTTTTCTCCAAACAAACGCTCCATATCATCAATCGTATAATGTGTATCTTCAACAACATCGTGTAGTAAGGCTGCAGCAATAGAAGTAGCTCCCAAACCTATTTCGTCAGCAACAATTTTGGCAACGGCAATAGGGTGGTATATATAGGGCTCTCCTGTTTTTCTTCGCTGTTTAGAATGTGCTTCTACAGCAATATCAAAAGCTTTACGAATCAGTTTTTTATCGTCTTCTGATAATGTTTGATACGTACCTTTTAATAATTTTTTATACCTACTAGCTATCTCTTTGTTCTCTTCTTCTATCGTTACATTATAACTCATACATTAAAAGCTCTTATTGGGTTTTTATGATCTAAAATAAAAGTAGTACAAAGAATTATATTGAGCAAGTTTTGAGAGTAAATGTTTACGGTTAGTTTTTTGCTTTTATAAACGATAATAACTACTAGAAGCAGAAATAATAATTATAGAGAAAGAACTAAAAATAATGTACTAAACTAGGTGTTGTTATTGTTTGTTTTTTTAAAATTATTGATTTTTAAACGGAAACAATTTAATAAGAGGTTTTTCTAATTCAGTAGTTGTTGAAGTAGAAGTAAGCTGGTAAAACACTTAACTATATATTAAAATAATCTTAAAATTAGTAACATCTAGGTTTTTTCCTGTAAGAATATTTATAGATAAGGTATAAATTTGCGGTATAATTCAGAGGAGCTGACTTTACAGTATAAGTCCCCCTGAAATATCATTTAAAGATGATATTCGAACCTCCAGCATTTAAAAAAAGCTGGAGGTTTTTTTCTTTTTAAGTTTTATTTTCTTGTTTGTTCTCCCATTCCCTGCGTAAATCTGTAGAAAGTTTTCCTGTTCCGTCATGTTTCCATCCAGGAGGTTTTATAAAATATAAAAGCCTTTTTCCAATAGAAGTTTTACTTTTATATACATCGGTAAACATGTTGTACCATTCAATAAAAGCAACCTTTATAGGGTTATAGGTGTTAATATTTGTTACCAAACCATATACAGGTTTTTCAACTTCTGGTTCAAAAGTACCGAAGAGTTTATCCCAAATAATAAAAATTCCAGCGTGATTTCTGTCTAAATACTGTGGATTGGTAGCATGATGTACTCGGTGATGACTAGGCGTATTAAAAACAGCTTCAAACCATTTAGGCATTTTGTCAATCAATTCAGTATGAATCCAGTACTGATAAAGTAAACTAATACTCATTTGAGTTAGTATCATTAGAGGATGAAAACCAATAATGGCTAACGGAGCCCAAAATATAAAGGTATAAAAGCTTCCAGACCATGTTTGACGTAAGGCAGTACTTAAATTGTATTTAGTTGAAGAATGATGTACTACGTGACTTGCCCAAAATAAACGGCTTTCATGTGCAATTCTGTGATTCCAATAATAAGCAAAATCTTCAGCAAATAATAAGATAATCCACGACCACCAAGCAAATGGAATGGTAAATAAACGATATTGATATAAAAACAGAAATACACCTAAAATAATTCCTTTAGTAAGCAATCCTACAAAAACATTACCCAATCCCATAGTAATTGAAGTAGCAGCATCTTTAAATTCATAATCTTCTAATTTCACTTTAACGGTTAAAATAACTTCAATAATTACTGTTAAAATAAAGAAAGGAATAGCGTAATGAATTAGGTTAGGGATTTCAGGAATTTGCATAAATAAGTTCGTTTAGTTACAAACATACACAAAATCATGAAATTATTTAAAGTTAAGAGTTTGTTTATGCAGTAAAAAGCAGTATATTTGCAGGCTTAAAAATAAATTTTAAATAATTTAATTATGAATCATTACGAAACTGTTTTCATTTTGAATCCCGTTTTATCTGAAACTCAGATAAAGGAAGCAGTAAAGAAGTTTGAGGACTACTTACTTTCTAAAGGTGCAGAAATGATTTCTAAAGAAGATTGGGGCTTAAAGAAGTTAGCTTATCCAATCGAGAAGAAAAAAAGTGGATTTTACCACTTATTTGAGTACAAAGTAACAGGTGAAGCAATCGCTCCGTTTGAATTAGAGTTTAGACGTGACGATAGCGTTATGCGTTATTTAACTGTAAAGTTAGACAAACATGCTGCAGCTTGGGCTGAAAAGAGAAGAGAACGTGTTAAATCTGCAAAAAAGTAAGAAATGGCATCTATAGAACAACAAGCAAAAGGAAATAAGCAAGGGGAAGTACGTTACTTAACTCCGCTTGATATTGAAACTAAGAAAGAAGCTAAATACTGTCGTTTCAAGAAAAACGGTATTAAGTACATCGATTACAAAGATGCAGACTTCTTAATGTATTTAGTAAACGAGCAAGGTAAAATTTTACCAAGACGTTTAACAGGAACATCATTAAAATATCAACGTAAAGTGGCTCAAGCTATCAAAAGAGCTCGTCACTTAGCTTTAATGCCATACGTTGGAGATATGTTAAAATAATAAAGAAGTAGAAACATGGAATTGATATTAAAACAAGACGTAGAAAACTTAGGTTTTAAAGACGATATCGTAACTGTTAAGAATGGTTACGGACGTAACTACCTAATACCTCAAGGATATGCAATTTTAGCTACTTCTTCAGCTAAAAAAGTATTAGCAGAAAACTTAAAGCAACGTGCTTATAAAGAAGCTAAATTAATTGAAGATGCTAACAAGTTAGCTGAAACTATTAAAGGTTACGAATTAAAGATTGCTTCTAAAGTAGGTTCAGGTGATAAATTATTTGGTTCAGTTAACAACATTGATGTTGCAGAAGCTTTAGTAAAAGCTGGTACTGAAATCGATAAGAAATTCATCAAAGTTACTGGAGGTAACGTAAAAAGATTAGGAAAATACAACGCTGCTGTACGTTTACACAGAACTGTTGTAGCTGACATCGTATTTGAAGTAGTTGCTGAATAGTAACTAAATAAATACTTGTTAATAAAGTATAAATCCGCTCAGTTGAGCGGATTTTTTTATTTCTTAAATTATAGAGATATTAGATTTTCAGATGTTGCCCCTACTAGTTATGTACCTGATTATTAACAAGCTTCAATATATTTATTTACACCTAACTCAAACAAAACGTTTGGTTATGGTTCAAGTTTATTATCTCGATGGCAAATGCAGTTAGGATTACGATATATTTTCTAAATTAAAACTTTAATATACCTTAATTTAAATACAAAATGGCTTTCAAAATTAAAGGCTGTTTGTTATTTAGGGTGTTATTCTTATAGAAAAGGGGATTTTCCTATGAAAATTATAAAATATTTCAATGATATTTGTAATGTAAATAAAGATAGGGGACTTTAATTACAACGTTTTAAAATATAGTCTTTGAGGGGTTGATTATATTTTAAAAAAGCTCTGACCTTTTTGGGTCAGAGCTTTTAATTTTTATTATAATGTGATATTTTCTTGATTTCTAAGAATATCTTCTATAGTTTCTCTTTTTCTAATTAAGTAATCTTTTCCTTTATAAATCATAACTTCAGCAGGTTTGTATCTAGAGTTATAGTTAGATGCCATAGAAAAGCAATAAGCTCCTGCATTATGGAAACATAAAATATCTCCTTCAGAAATTTCATTAATTCTTCTATTAGAACCAAAAGTGTCTGTTTCACAGATATATCCTACTACACTATAAAAACGTTCTCTTCCTTTCGGATTAGAGATGTTTTCAATTTGATGGTATGAGTTATAAAACATTGGACGAATTAAATGATTTAAACCACTATCAATACCAGCAAATACAGTAGACGTAGTTTGTTTAATCACATTTACTTTCGCTAAGAAATAACCAGCTTCACTAACTAAAAACTTTCCAGGTTCAAACATTAGGGTAACATCTTTACCATAATCTTTACAAAATTGATTAAATCTAGTAGATAGTTTTTCTCCTAACTCTTCGATATTAGTAGAGATATCATCTTTTTTGTAAGGAACTTTAAATCCACTACCGAAATCTACAAAGTCGATGTCTTCGAATTGCTTAGCTACGTCAAATAAAATCTCAGAAGCACGTAAAAAAGTATCAATATCTAAAATATCAGAACCCGTATGCATATGAATTCCATTAATATGCATTCCTGTATTTTCAACTACTCTTTTTATATGAGGTACTTGGTGAATTGAAATTCCAAATTTAGAATCAATATGTCCAACAGATATTTTACTATTTCCACCTGCCATAACATGTGGATTGATACGAATACATACAGGTATTGTTGGATGCTTTTGTCCGAATAATTCTAAAATAGATAAATTATCAATGTTAATTTGAACACCTAACTTAGCAACATCTTCTATTTCTTGAAGAGAAACACCGTTAGGAGTGTAGATAATTTCATGAGGTTCAAATCCAGCTAATAAACCTAATTTAACTTCTTGAATAGAAACTGTATCTAAACCGCTATTAAGCTTATTAAACACCTTTAATATATTAATGTTTGATAACGCTTTTACTGCATAATTAATTTTTACATTTTTCACTTTTGAAAATGCAGAGGTAATCTTCTTGTATTGAGAAATGATTTTTTCAGTGTCGTAAACATACAAAGGAGACTGATACTTATCTGTCAACTTTAAAAGGTCTCGTCTATTCATTTGATAATTATTTGCCGCAAAAATAGATAGGAGGTACTAGGCAAAAAATTAAATAAAAGAAATATACAAATTTGTGTTTTTTTGTGAAATAAGGGGTTTTTAAGATAGGTAAAAGGGAATTTTCCTGTTTCTAGGCTTTTTAAAAAGGTACATATTTGCGGTGAAATAAAATTAAGGGGATTTATTTCAAACAAAATGATATTTTTTAAAGGGGTAAAAATATCATAAAAAAA
>NZ_JAPEHZ010000057.1 GCF_028823685.1 Tenacibaculum sp. L6
CTTTGAAGCTAGCTTCAAAGGTTTAATTAATACTTTATAAAAACTGTCAACCTATTTTAGGACGACTCAGTATTAAGAATACATTTGTTCTCTTAATTCTTTTACCTTCGGATCATCTAAATAATCATCAAAAGTTGAATATTTATCGATGATTCCTTTTGGTGTAATTTCTATAATTCTATTAGCAACCGTTTGTGCAAACTCGTGATCATGCGTGGTAAATAATACAGTTCCTTTAAAGTTAATTAACGAGTTGTTTAATGCCTGAATAGATTCTAAGTCTAGGTGGTTAGTTGGTTCGTCTAACATTAAAATGTTCGCTCTAGTCATCATCATACGAGACAACATACAACGTACTTTTTCTCCTCCTGATAATACATCACTCTTTTTTAATGCCTCTTCTCCAGAGAAAATCATTTTCCCTAAGAAACCTCTTAAGAAAACTTCTTCTCGCTCTTCTTCAGTTTGAGCATATTGACGTAACCAATCTACTAAATTCAATTCTCCATTTTGGAAATATTCAGAGTTATCAGCTGGCAAATATGATTGTGTAGTAGTTACTCCCCAATTATATTTCCCTGAATCAGCTTCTTCATTTCCTGAAATTACTTGATAAAAAGCAGTAGTCGCTTTTGAATTTTTAGAAATAACAGCTACTTTATCTCCTCTATTTAAGTTAATATCTACATTTGAAAATAACAACTCTCCTTCTGCATCCTTTTTTGATAAACCTTCAATATTTAAAATCTGATCTCCTGCTTCTCTATCTCTTTCAAAAATAATAGCAGGGTAACGACGTGAAGAAGGCTTAATTTCATCTACATTTAATTTCTCAATCATCTTCTTACGAGAAGTTGCTTGTTTAGACTTTGCAACGTTTGCAGAGAAACGACGGATAAACTCTTCTAATTCTTTCTTTTTATCTTCTGCTTTTTTGTTTTGTTGAGCTCTTTGTTTAGCTGCTAACTGAGAAGATTCGTACCAGAATGTATAGTTACCAGAAAAATGGTTGATTTTTCCAAAATCGATGTCAGAAATATGTGTACAAACTGCATCTAAGAAGTGACGGTCGTGCGATACTACGATTACGGTGTTATCATAATTTGCTAAGAAATTCTCTAACCAAGCAATTGTTTCAAAATCTAAGTCGTTGGTAGGCTCATCCATGATTAATACATCAGGATTTCCAAACAACGCTTGTGCTAATAATACACGTACTTTTTTCTTCGAATCTAACTCAGATAATAAAGTATAATGATCTTCTTCTTTAATCCCTAAGTTTGATAGTAAGCTTGCAGCTGAAGCATCAGCGTTCCACCCGTCCATTTCTTCAAAACGAACTTGTAACTCACCAATTTTCTCTGCATTTTCATCAGTATAATCAGCATACAATGCATCTATTTCCGACTTAATTTTATGCAGTTCTTTGTTCCCCATTAATACTGCTTCTAAAGCTGTATATTCATCAAAAGCGTAGTGATCCTGTGTTAATACAGACATTCTTTTTCCTGGTTCTAAATGAACTTGACCAGAAGTAGGTTCTTGTTTTCCTGATAAAATCTTTAAAAAAGTAGATTTTCCTGCTCCATTTGCTCCGATAATTCCGTAGCAATTTCCTTGTGTAAACTTTGTGTTTACTTCATCAAACAAAACACGTTTTCCAAACTGAACTGATAAATTAGAAACTGATAACATGTATAGTATTTTAAATTCCGTGCAAAAGTATAAAAACTAAAGAGTATAAAAGAATTTGCATGAAAGTTTTTAACATATTACTTTTGAGACTTTTTAATTCATTTTAACAGCGAATTAACAGCCTTATTAAGAAGAGTTCTCTATTTTTGAGCATTGATATTTAGGGTAATTTCAAGCATGATTAAGTATTTAATACCTCTCTTATTAGTTACACTTATTGGATGTAAAAATTCTGATAATCAAAAACCTACCTATTTTGGGGGTAAAATTATCAATCCTAAATCTGACTTCGTTATTTTATCAGACAATTACGAATTTAAAGACACAATTCCTTTAAATAAGAATAATACCTTTTTAGGAAATTACACCAATATTAAAGAAGGATTGTATATTTTTTATCATGGTAATGAGCATCAATACGTGTTCTTACAACCTTCTGATAGCACTTTAATCAGGCTAAATACGTGGGATTTTGATGAATCTTTAGTTTTTAGCGGTAGTAATGCAGAAAAAAACAACTTATTGATAGAAGCTTTTTTACAGTATGAACAAGATGAAAAAGCAATTGCAAGATACTTTCATTTACCACAAAATCACTTTACTCGAAAAATGGATTCTTTAAAACAGATTAAGGATGCCATTTTAACAAAACACAATGAAAGCGACTTAAACCCTTCTGCAAAGTTTTCTAACCTTTTAGATATTGCTTTAAACTACCCAATATATACAAACTTAGAAAAGTACGCTATTAAAAATGCTACAAAAAAAGAACCTCAAACTTTAGCTAACTCTTACTATAGCTATCGTACTAAAACTGATGTTTGTAATGATTCCTTAATGTTTTTTGGTCCGTATTATAGATTTATAATCGAAAAAATATACAACGATGTATATCAAAAAAACAGCGTTAAGAAATTAGATAATTTTACAGTAGAACTACTTAATTCAATTGATAAAAATATTGATTCCGAAGAAGTTAAAAACAGATTATTATATAACGCAGTTGTTGGTCACTTTTTTAAAGAACCTAACTACGAAAAGAAAAATGAAACTTTCTTTACCTTCTTTAAACTTAATACCGACAACGAGCAAAAGAAAACTATACAACGTTTAATTAACGATTTAAAACTCTTAAATAAGGGTGAAACACTTCCTTCTTTTGATTTAATTTCAGCTGATGGAGGACTTGTTGATATTAAAAATGTTGCTAAAGGAAAGAATACAGTCGTTTTATTTAAAAATTATAAATATGCCTCTGACGACTGGGTGTCTTCTAGGTTTAATCACTTAATCAAAAATAACCCTGATGTTAATTTTGTTTTAGTAAACCTATGCGATACCTCTAGAAGATACACTAAAAATATTGATATTAAATATCAATACACGCTTCCAGAAGAAAGCCCAACTTGTGAATATTCTTCGAGCAAGTTTTCTCGTTTGGTTTTAGTTGATAAAAATGGAATTATCCAAAATGGATATACTAGCTTATCTTCTTCAAGTATCAACCAAGAAATCAATAACTTACAAAATTTAAAATAGTTAGCTGCTATTCATTTTATTTAGTGTACTTTTGCACCGTCCAAAAAAAATCGTAATTAACGATTAATAATATTAATAGAATTCGCGGAGGGGCATCTGTGAGTTCTCTAAAAACACAGTATGTCTACATTTTTAGATTTAGGTTTGCAAGAACCTATCAATAAGGCGTTGACCGATTTAGGTTACGAAAAGCCAACAGTAATTCAAGAAAAAGCAATCCCACAAATCCTTTCTTCTTCCGAAGATTTAAAAGCTTTTGCACAAACAGGTACCGGAAAAACAGCTGCTTTCAGCTTACCAATTATCGAGCTTGCTGATCAAACAAGCATGCACACCCAAGCAATTATCCTATCTCCTACTCGTGAGTTAGCGGTGCAAATAGGTAATAATATTGAAGAATTTTCTAAATACTTACCTAACTTAAAAGTGGTTACCGTTTATGGTGGTGCTAATATTGAAGAACAAATAAGAAAACTTAAAAAAGGAGCCCAAATTGTTGTGGGTACTCCTGGTAGAACAGTTGATTTAATTAAAAGAAGAGCCTTAAAACTTGGTAATGTTAAGTGGTTAGTACTTGATGAAGCTGATGAAATGCTTAACATGGGTTTCAAAGACGAGTTAGATCAAGTTTTAGAAGCTACTCCTGAGAGCAAACAAACATTATTATTCTCTGCTACTTTTCCTAGAGAAGTAGAAGATATTGCTAAGAACTACATGAGAAATCCTGTTGAAATTGCTTCAGGACAAAAAAATCAAGGTTCAGACAATGTAAGTCACGAATATTATTTAGTAACCGAAAAAACACGTTACCCAGCTTTAAAAAGAGTTGCTGATTTAAACCCAGATATCTACGGAATTGTTTTTTGTAGAACTCGTAGAGAAACTCAAGAAGTTGCTAACAACTTAATTAAAGATGGTTACAATGCTGATGCGTTACATGGTGATTTATCTCAAGCGCAACGTGACTCGGTAATGGAGAAATTCCGTGAGAAAAATATTCAAATATTAGTCGCTACTGATGTTGCTGCTCGTGGTTTAGATGTTAATAACCTAACTCACGTAATTAACCATAAATTACCAGACCAAATAGAAAACTATAACCACCGTAGTGGTAGAACTGGTAGAGCTGGTAACAAAGGAATTTCAATTGCATTAGTTACTAAAAAGGAACAAGGTAAATTACGTCCTATTGAGCGTATTATTAAAAAGGAATTCATCCACACTCCTGTTCCTTCCGGTAAAGAAATTTGTCAAAATCAATTATTTCATTTAATTGATAAAGTACATAATACTGAAGTAAACACAGATCAAATTGAAAACTTTTTACCAAGTATTTACGAAAAATTAGAAGATTTAACCAGAGAAGAGTTAATTCAGAAGTTTGTTTCGTTAGAATTCAACACCTTCTTATCGTACTATGAAAATGCTCCTGACTTGAACAACTTATCGTCTAGAGATAATTCAAGAGGACGTTCTTCTAGTGAAAATATGACTCGTTTCTTCATCAATTTAGGAAGAAAAGACCGTTTAAATCCAGCTAAATTAATCGGATTAATTAACGATCAAAATATTGGTGATAAAATTGAAATTGGTGCGATTGATATTTTAGACACTTTTTCTTTCTTTGAAATAGACAAGAACTACGAAAAAGAAACTTTAGATGCTTTTTCTGATAACGAACCTGATTTTAACGGTCGTTCAGTAAATGTAGAAATTACAAAAACAGATCGTGGTAACGGTGGTGGTAGAAAGCCTCGTAGAAGCGGCGGAGGTAATTTTAGCGGAAAAGGACGTAGAAGTGGTGATAGAAATGATAAGCCTTCTGATTCTAAAAAAGGGTTTGGTAGAAGACGTAGCAATGAACCTTCTTCTAGAAAAGGAGATAACAAACCTGCTACTGGATTCGGAAGAAAACGTAGAAGAGGTTAAAACTCATCATAAATAAAAAGCAGCAGCTCATTGAGCTGCTTTTTTATTTATGATTCATAGAATTGAATTACTGGCTCCCTAAAATAATTGGCATTCCACTTTTTCCAGAACCAATAATAACTACTTTACTATTTTGAGAGTTAGCTAATCTATTCGTAGCTTCTATTCCTTTGTCTTGTAAAATTTTATCAGTTAATGAAGCACTTAAAATTTTGTTTGCATCAGCTTTACCTTTTGCTTCAATAATTTGTTTTTCTGCTTCTTTTTGAGCTGTTACCAATCTAAACTCATATTCTAATGACTCTTGCTCTTGTTTTAATTTACGCTCAATAGCTTCTTTAATGGTTGAAGGCAATGTTACATCTCTAACAAGAATTTCATTTAACTGAACATATTGAGACTCTAAAATCTTTTTTGTTTCAATAAAAATTTCATCTTGAATAGCATCTCTTTTGCTTGAATATAATTGTTCTGGTGTATAACGCCCTACCACACTACGTGCAGCTGAACGAATTGCAGGCTGAATTACACGTTGTAAATAGTTTTCTCCTAATACTTGATGTAATTTCCCTAAATCGTTGTAAACTGGTTGATACCATGCCGAAGCATCTATCTGAATTTCTAACCCATTTGAAGATAATACTTTCATCTTTTCAAAAAGTTCTTGTTGTCTTACTTCATAAACATGCACTTTGTTCCAAGGAGCAACTATGTGAAATCCTTCTCCTAACGGTGGTTCATCTGTTACAACTCCTCCTCCAAACGTTTTATACAATACTCCTGCTTCTCCTGAATTGATGGTTACTGTAGATTTCGCTATAAAAATTATTAAAACGATTACTACAGGTATTAACATACCGAACTTAGGAAACTTTAATTCTACTTGATTTTTTGTCATTTTTTTGTGTTTTATACTCTACTCAAATGTACAACTAAATTAAAGAACCGCAGTTTTCATATTCACATTCATGAGCTGAGATCTCAAACTCTAAAGTGATATGCTCTAAATGAAAATCATCATGTAATAACTTTTTTACCTTTTGTTTAATTTGTTTGGCTTCTTCCCAAGAAAAGCTACGCTCCTTTAAAATTAAATGTGCCGTAAAAATATTGTATTCTCCATCCATTGTCCATAAATGACAATCATGCACTCCTTCAACTTCTTCTAAAGACAATAAGTTCTTTTTAATATCATCAACAGAAATTCCTACTGGCGCTCCTTGTAAAATAATACGTAAACTTTCTTTAATATTTTTATACACATTAAACAATACAAAACCTGCAATAGCAATTGATAATATAGGGTCTAACACTGGCACATCCCAAAACTGCATTACAATACTTGCTACTAAAACGACTGCCCAACCTAATACATCTTCTAATAAATGTAACGATACGACTCTTTCATTGATTGATGTTCCTTTTTTCAGTTTAAGAACAGCTGCACCATTAACAATGATACCTAAAACGGCTAACCACATCATTCCTTTGGCATCAGCACTTTCTGGAGTAATAATTCTTGGAATTGCTTCTTTAATAATAAATACAGAACCTATTACCAATACGATTGAGTTTATGATAGCTCCTAACAAGGAAAACCGTTTATACCCGTACGAGTATTTTTTTGTCGGTTTTTTAGTCGATTTCTTTTGAAAATACCATGACAATCCTAAACTTAAACTATCACCTAAGTCATGTAACGCATCAGACATAATAGCCAAGCTATTGGTATAAAAACCTCCAATAAATTCAATAATTGTAAATGCTAAATTCAAGAAAAAGGCAACGGCTATATTCTCTGTTGAACTTCCGTGTGAATGGTGGTGATGGTTGTGTCCCATGTTTTTATTAATTGACTTTAAATGTATAAAAAAGATGCAAAAAGAGGAGTTAAAAAACTCCTCTTTCTCTTATAACTTCACCAATATACCTGCGTTGAAAATAAATCCGTCTGTTGGTGCCCAAATATCTGTAAAAGACGGATCGTTATGTGGTGCTCCTATCATATCTTGATAGTTTTGCTGTTTGGTGTCTGTAAAGTTTTCAAAATTAGCATACAAACTAATTTTCCCAAACGTTCTCATTACCATAAAGCCCATCGTCCAATAATCTGGAGTTTTAGTTAAATTATTTCTTAATTGAGAGCTCTTGTAATATGCTTCATATCCTATTCGCCATTTATCATGTACTTCATACATTAATACGCCACCATAGCTATGTTTTGGTGTCAGCGCTTTTTGATTATTGTTAATTTCAACATTGTTATAAGCATAGTTTGTAAACAGTATAAAATCTTTGTATTTCAACTTTAAATTAGTTTCTGCTCCATAACTATTTAATCGACTTAAAGCATTCACAAATTCATAATTGGCTCCATTTTCTTGTAATAAAAGTGTATTTTTTAACTGCGTATAAAACACTAATTGATTAAAAGACAATGATACATTATCATTAAAAATTCTTCTTTTATAATTTACATCTGCATTAAATCCGATAGACGTTTCTGCTTCAAAATTGGTCAGGTTAATGGGCATTACATTTTGATACGAACGCAATTCGGCATCTTCTGTAAAAATTGTAGGTATTTTATATCCTAAACCTCCTCCTATTCTACTTGATACCTTGTCATTATACTTAATAAACAAAGAAGCTCTAGGCAACACAAATGTTCCGTAGTGATCGTTATAATCTGTTCGTAAGCCACTTTCTAAAGTTAAACTGTTTGAAAGTCTCCAGTTATTTTGAGCAAACCCTCCAAAAGTAAACTGCTCGTAACTTCTATCTAAATTAGTTGTTGGATTTTCTGTAAAGTTTTCAGTGATGATATTTCCTCCAAAAACCCAATCAGAGCTAGTATTATACAAGTTATACGTTGCTTCAGTAAATGTAGCCCATTGTTTTCCATCAAATTCATAATCAGGCAAGGTTAAATTTCTTTTGAAATAACTCACACTATTTTTAAAATTAAAACTTTTCGTTTCTGAAATATCATTTGAATATGATAATTGTGTTGAGTAGCGTTCTGATTTATTTTCTTCAAAAAAACTGTGATCAGGTGTCATATTTCCTGCAATTACATCGGTATCGCCTCCAATACGGTCTTCTATTGTCGTTCCGAAATTCAAACGCCACTCTTCCTTTTCATTCGGATAGTAAAATAACGACGGATTGATACTAAAGCTTCTCACTTTTGGTATATCAGAAAAATGATCGTCATTTACATCAGTAGCTTGCTGTCTGTTTGCAGATCCGTATAAACTAACTCCAAATTTATTGAAACGTTCGCTATAAAAAGCATTTAACGTACTTCCGTTACGTGAAGTTTGATCGAACATTAGACTAATTTCTCGTTCTTCTTTTGGTTTTTTAGACACCAAATTTACCAAACCTGCAATAGCACCTCCACCATATAAAGTAGAAGAACTTCCTTTGATAATTTCTACTTGCTGCAAATCTAACGGAGGAATTTGCATAATACTCAATCCGCTAGAAAAACCTCCAAATAACGGAAATCCGTCTTTTAATAATTGCGTAAAACGTCCATCTAACCCTTGAATACGAATACTTTGATTGGCAGAGTTTGCAGAAGTTTGCTGCATCTGAATTCCTGTGCTTTCTCGCAGGACCATAGCAATATTTGCTGAATTCATTACTGCTTTTTCTCCTAATTCTTCTGCTCCGACAACTTCTATTCTTGTAGGAATCTCAGCAATCGTCCTTTTACTTCTTGTTGATTGAATTACAACCGCTTCTAAAGTTTCTTCATCTTCATGAAGTTCTATTATAAATTGCTTTTTTGTTGTTGGAAATTGAATAGTTTTTTCGACTGTTTCAAAACCTATAAATGATACTACAAAAGTTTGTTTTCCATTAGGAATATTGTTAATAATTGCAATTCCATCTAAGTTAGTTTCTGCTCCAATAGTCGTGTTTTTCACATACACTGAAGCACCTACAATAGGCTCCTTTTCATCAGAAATCACTTTAAATTCAACTGAATTTTGTGCTGTTATTTTAACTGCAGATAGCATGATAACTACTGCTACTATTATATTTTTTAACATCTGTTATTTTTAAATTAATTATATAAAAGAAGACATCTCTTTTTTTAAAAAGATGCATAAAGCTTTCTATTTTTTGAAAGCGAATACTGAATAATTAATTTAAACTCTAGGTGGTTGGAAAATTCCTTTTAAGAAAGAAAAGTTATAAGAAACTTGGTAAAAATCAATTGTTTCTCTTATTTCAAAAAAAGGAATAATTTCGAAGTAATATTCAACAGGTACAAACTCTGCTGTAAGATTCACCACCGTACAATGATGATGATGTTCTTTGTTTTTCTCTTCTTCTGTATCATTTTGATGATGTTCATGCTGATGTTCGTCGTTCAATACATCAAAATGCGCTTCGGTTTCATCAACAAAAACTACTGCATCAGTATGCGCCTGAACTGGAGGCACAATTAACAACAAGGTTAACAATATGATGCAGAAATTTTTCAATACAATAATTTTAGATACACAAAAGTATAAAATTTAAAGACGCTACTCTTCTTCTAACCTATCTTTAACATATTCTATCTTACTTTTACCATGAGCAAAAGGCTTACCTTCTTCATCTAAACTTACCATGATAATTTTATCGATTGCAATTATGGTTTTTCTAGTGATCTTATTACGAACCTCACAGCATAGAGTAATTGATGTTCTTCCAAACTTCACCACATCAATTCCTATTTCTATAATATCTCCTTGTTTTGCTGAACTTACAAAATCTATTTCAGACATAAACTTAGTTACTGTCTTCGGAATTTCTAATTGAATAATAGCATATAAGGCTACTTCTTCATCAATCCATTGTAATAATCTACCTCCAAAAAGGGTTCCGTTAGGATTTAAGTCTTCGGGTTTTACCCATTTACGTGTATGAAATCTCATATTTTTTTCTTTTGATACAAATTTCGGCAAGAATTGAAGAAAAACCAATCTATTTTAATCGGTTTCTTAAATTTTGCCATAGTATTTTCTGATAAACCACTCAATACTTAAAAAAGCAACTATCAAAAATAAAATCCATTTCCAGTCAATTAAATTTTGCTCTTTTGTGGTAGACTTTTGTGTAGTATAATACGCTTCATCATTTACCAAATCTTGCAATAATTGAGTTGTTGTATTCGGATAGGAAACTACTCCGTTTGTTTTAGATGCTAATGCTTGTAGCTTCTTTCGGTTTGCATTCGTAAACTGCTCCTCGATCTGATAATCAGTTATTTTAAACTCACCATAACTCGTAATATTTTGATTTACTACGGAAACTTTATAGGTATAATCACCTGACAACAACCCTTCAACAGACACTTGATATGAGTTATTTACCAGTGAAAATGGTAGCTTCTTTTGCTCCTTTGTTTCTTTATTTGTTAACGTCAGTTCTAAATTGGCTCTGTTATCAAATTGGTAGTTTTTATCTACATAAAACGCAGTAATCGTAATAGGTGCATTAGCAGGATACAATCGTTCAGAAGTGACTTCTAATCGCTTTCGTTTTTTGTTAGACGCTAAATACTGAGCTAGATTTCCTATAAACGTGTCGAAACTTTCAAAATTTTGTTCTTTTAAATAACTAGATGCTCTCCACTTCCAAATACCTTCACCAAATAACATAGCATATTTCTTATCATTCTCTTCAAAAGTTGTAAATAATGGTTGTGTGGTTTCTACTCCTGCAAATTTCTGATATAATAAACTTTGTGCTTCCTTTTTCAGCTGAACCTCTCCAAACTTATCTTGTAGTGGTGGAAAATGTGTAAAACCTATATTTTCTTGAAAAAATGGTAGGAAATCAGCATTGTAGAGAGCAGTATATTCCTCCTTTTGATTAATAACTTTCTTTGCTACTCCTAAATTTTGACTATTAATAAAATTCCAATCGGTTTTTGTTCCTGTAATGATTAAATAATTGGATGTTATCTTCTCAAACACACTTTTGAAAGAACTGTTAGGTTGATACAATACATACAACTGATAATCATCAAAATTTATGTTTTTGTCTTGAATTAAAGCAATATCAACCTTGCGTTGTTTGTTACTTTCAATCGCTTTTTTCAGTGCTCCTAAATCAGGATGTAAAAAAGAACCTAATAATAAAACCTTGGTTTGTTCATCAAATACTTCAACTGAAAAATTTTTATAGTTGTTTTTAGTATTCTTTTCGTTTGGTATTTTACTGATGGATGCTGTGTAATACTGTAATCCTTTTGTTTTAGACAGCAAGTTCGTAGTGACTGTTTGTGTGGGATTATTAGGAGAAAAATCTAATTGTTTAGAAAATACTCTTTGTCCGTTTTGAAGAATCGAAAAAGTAGTAGTTATCTTGTCTTTTCCTTCATAATACAACAAAGCTTCTACAGGAAATTTGTTTTGTAAATAGCTGTATTTATTTACATTTAGCTGAGCTATCTGTATATCTTGATACTGCGTAGTATCGCCTACAATTATTGGAAATATTTTGTTTGTTGATGTACTAAACTCATAATCGTTTCCTTGAGTTTGATTACCATCAGTAACTAAAACTGTTGTTGAAATTTTGCCTTTATTCAACTCATTAACAGCTGTAATTGCTTTTGAAATATTAGTTTGCGTATCAGAAAACGATAAACTATCTAAAACACTGACCTCTTTTCCGAAGGAAAAATATTGAACATCAAATTTTTCTTGAATCTTTTCATCTTCCTTTATTTCAGAAAGTACTTTTCTTACGTTTTCTTCTTCTTTAAAAAACTGCGTAGAAAGTGAATTATCTATCAATAGAGACAATATTGGTTTACTGTTCTCAATTTCTAAAGTTTTAATCTTCGGATTGATAAAAAGTAAACCTATAAAAAAAAGACTCAATGCTTTTAGAGCAAAAAGTAAAATATGTGTTTTTGGAGTGCTTTTTACTTTGTAGAAATATTGAAAAAAAGCAATAGCTACGCTTATCAAAACGGCTAATACAATGTAAATGATAGTTATTGACTCCACTCAGCTTATTTTAGTCTGTGAAGATAAAAATATCTATTAAATAAATTGTCAAATTCTAAACTTCATTCTTTCTCTTTAAATTTTAAAGAGTGCTTTTAGGTTTGTCTTCAAACATTCTAAAAAAGAGCATAGAAGCTATGTTTCGTGCTCTTTCTTTGGCTTCGTGAGCTTTTATACCATCAAAAAGTTCATCAACCGTTTCAAACCATAATTGTAACCAGCGACCGAAATGTTCTTGGTAGATAGAATAACCGAAATCTCTATCCACTTCTTTGTGTGCTTTCATAGGATTTCCTTTAAATTTTCTAACAAAAAACAAATTCGTTTCCCAAAAATCGGTGAGTTTTTGTAAATGAGGTTCCCAGGTTTCTTCTGGTATTGTTTTTAAAAAGATAGGACCTATAAAATCATCTTTTCTAATTTTATCATTATAAAAAGTTGATACTAATTTATACACATCCTCTCTATTTTCAATATCTCGCTTATCCATTTACAAATCGTTGTTAAAATACGTTACAAAAGTATATCTTTAGCCTACCGCAATTTATGACTTAAATCATAATGATTCCAAAAGAACTCTTATTAAAATATAACGCCGAAACCAAAACTTTTCAAAAAGACCAGCTTGTTTTTTCTGAAAAACAGACTGCTTATAACTACTATCAAATAGTAAGTGGCGCCGTGAAAATGAATAATTTTAACGATGATGGTAAAGAATTTATTCAAGGAATTTTTTATAAAAACCAAAGTTTTGGTGAACCTCCTTTGTTTATTGACGTAAAATATCCTGCCAATGCAGTGGCTATTTCTGACAGTGCTGTTTTGGTCTTATCTAAAAGTAACCTGTTTAAATTACTACAAGACAACCCTGAAATTCACTTAAAAATCACCCAAAGTTTAGCAAAACGTTTGTACTACAAAGCAATTATTGCTTCCGAAATATCGAGTCAAGAGCCTGCCCACAGAGTACTTCGCTTTATTGATTATTTAAAAGACGATGTATATAAAGTTGAAGGAAAGTACTCGTTTAAAGTAGCCTATACGCGACAACAAATAGCTGATATTTTAGGCTTGCGCGTAGAAACGGTTATTCGAGTAATAAAATCTTTAGAAAAAAAGGGCGAAGTAAAAATTAGCAAACGAAAGGTATATCGCTAAGACTTGCCTAAAGAGACCATTTAATAAAGTATATCATAAAATTAATTAACACATACCAATAACTCGTTAATAACTTTATTTTAGGTAATTTATTGGTTTTTACTATATTTGACAGTATATAAAAATTGCTAAAAATTCCGCTTATCCTACCGTTAAGGGAATATAACAGTAATTTTATTACGTATATAAATAAGTTGTAAACAATGCCCAAACGAGACTCAAAATGAGTAATATAAATAAATGTTTAATTTAAATTAAAAAAGAATGATTAAAAATTCAATGAAAACGATGGCAATATTATTTGCTTCATCAATGTTATTATCTTCTTGCTACTCTTATACAAGTGTTGTAGGAGAAGGAGCAAAAGGAAATTCACAAACGACTAAATGGAATCATTATGTTGTATATGGATTAGCTCCTGTTGGTGTTTCTGATTCTAAACAAATGGCAAATGGTGCGGAAAATTACACAGTTCACACTAGACAATCATTTGTTAACGGATTAGTTTCTGGTTTAACATTTGGACTATATACTCCAACAACCACAACAGTAACGAAATAGTTAATGAATTAAAGAAGAAGGGCAATTTAATAATTGCCTTTCTTTTGAATAAATGAATAATGAAAAAAACAACTTTTTACATTTCAGTAATTATTTCCATAATATTATTAGTTAATATAATCCAAATATTAACAACAGATTTTGAAAGATTGACTGAATATGGATTTGGATATTTAATTGGAAAAATAATTCT
>NZ_JAPEHZ010000058.1 GCF_028823685.1 Tenacibaculum sp. L6
TAGCAATATTGTATTGCTCAAGCGTACTCATCATCTTAGCCAGTTGCTTATTTAACTCAAAAAAAACATTCACTCCTAAACTAAAGTTTGAAGCATAGATAAAAGCACCACCTTTTTCGTTGCATAAATCAACAATTTCATTGTATTTATCTAACCAGCCAGTAGTTCCTGAAACTACAGGGATGTTATTGTTAATACAATTACTGATGTTATTATAAGCAGAAGCAGGTACGCTAAAATCAATAGCTACATCAGCTTCGTTTATATCATAAGTGTTTTCTCCTGTAGATTTAATAACGATCTCGTGTCCTCTCTGTAAAGCAATCTTTTCGACTTCTTTACCCATTCTACCATAACCAAGTAAGGCTATTTTCATTTTAAAAAGAATATTTTAGTGTTAAACCAACTTTTGGCGCTTCAATAAATAAGGGGTCTGGAGTTATTACAGGGTTTACAGATAAGCTGTCATCGGTATCAAATTGTAATAAGTGTGCGTTTACACTGGCTTCTACAATTTGCAAAACGTATAAAAGTACTCCAGTTAATAACGATAAGTCTCTGTTTTTGCGTAAGGTTTTTTGAGCAGATTCTAATCCAGCTGTTGAAATAAGAACTGTACCATCGTCTCTTGTAAATTCATCTTGTAACCCTTGACTTCTTAGCTTAAAAGCTGTTCTGTATCGATCGTACTGATCACTATTGTCTAAATAAAAATAGACACTTGTACCCATAGCAGCCCAAACTATTGGAGCTTTCCAATATTTTTTATTGTATATCTGTCCACCTCCTGGAAAAATAGCAGAATAAAATGCTGCTTTAGATGGAGAGAGTGGATTGTATTTGTCGCTTGATAACTGAAGTTGTTTAGCTCTTACAGCAATAGAATCTTTTTGAGCAAAAGTATTTTGAAACAAAAAAAGACTAAAAAAAGCGAATATGATTACACGTATGTTCAATTACTTTAATAAGTTTTTAATACGGTTAAAGTCTTCTTCTGAGTGAAAAGGAATAGATATTTTTCCTTTACCACGATTGTTAACAGTTACATTAATTTTATGCCCGAAATAATCGCTGATATCTTTTACGCTTTCAGAAATATAATTAGGTAAAACTTTCTTTTTAGCGGCTTTAGCAACAGTACCCGCTTTTAAGTTTTTAACCAATTCTTCAGTTTGACGAACAGATAGTTTGTCACGAACAATTTTCTCGTAAATGTTTAACTGATCTGAAGTGCTATCAACATTAATCAATGCACGACCATGACCCATTGAGATAAATCCGTCACGCATACCTGTTTGAATAATCGGATCTAACTTTAATAAACGTAAGTAGTTGGTAACTGTTGAACGTTTTTTACCTACACGTGTACTCAATTCTTCTTGTGTTAATTGAATTTCATCAATTAAACGTTGATATGAAAGGGCAACTTCAATAGGATCTAAGTTTTTACGTTGGATGTTTTCTACCAACGCCATTTCTAACATTTCCTGATCGTTGGCTAAACGAATGTATGCAGGAACTGTTTTATTTCCAATAAGTTTAGAGGCTCTAAAACGACGCTCTCCTGAAACTAACTGGAACTTATCGCTCGATAATTTACGAACAGTAATAGGTTGAATTACCCCTAATTCTTTAATAGAACTAGCTAATTCACGCAAAGCTTCTTCATCAAAATAAGTTCTAGGTTGGTATGGGTTTACTTCAATCGAGTTGATGTCGATTTCAATAATATTTCCAACTAATTTATCTGCGTTTTTATCTTCTGCTGAATTTACTTCCGCAGTTTCTTTCAATAAAGCGGATAAACCTCTACCTAAAGCTTGTTTTTTCGTTGCTTTTGCCATGTATCTTTATTATGCGTTTTTAGTTAAAATTTCGTTCGCCAAATTTAAGTAATTTACGGCACCTTTAGAGGTTGCATCGTATGAAATTATACTTTCTCCGTAACTAGGTGCTTCACTTAGACGGGTATTTCGGTGGACTATTGTTTCAAAAACCATAGAACTGAAGTGTTTACGAACTTCATCAACTACTTGATTAGATAAACGTAAACGAGAATCGAACATAGTTAATAACAAACCTTCAATTTCTAAATCAGGATTGTGAATTTTTTGAACGCTTTTAATGGTGTTTAATAATTTACCTAAACCTTCTAAAGCAAAATATTCACACTGAATAGGAATTACAACAGAATCTGCCGCTACAAGTGAGTTTAAGGTGATTAAACCTAAAGAAGGAGCACAATCTATTAAAATATAATCGTAATCATCTTTAATGTCTTCCAAGGCTTTTTTAAGCATGTATTCACGCTCTTGCTTGTCAACCAATTCAATTTCAATAGCTACTAAATCAATATGAGCAGGAATTAAATCGACGTTAGGAGAGTCAGTTTTTAAAATTGTATCTTTTGTTGGAATAGCATGTTCTAAAACCTGATACGTTCCAATTTCTACACTTTCAACATCTAAACCTAAACCAGAAGTAGCATTTGCTTGGGGATCAGCATCAATTAATAATACTTTTTTTTCTAAAACACCTAAAGCCGCAGCTAAGTTTACAGATGTAGTAGTTTTACCTACGCCACCTTTTTGATTTGCAATTGCAATAATTCTACCCATTATTATTTATAAAGTTTGAAAGAGGTAAATTTACAATTATTTATCGTTTTTGAAAGTGAAAGGTGTTATAAAAAACAAAAAAGCCACAGGTGTTGATACTGTGGCTTTTATAATATTATGAGTTGGTTTTTTCTATCCGTTTAGCATTACTGGCATCACTAACATAGTAACTTGTTCACCTTCTTCAGTACCGTCAATTGGAGTTAAAATTCCTGCTCTATTAGGTAAACTCATTTCTATTAAAACATCGTTAGAGTTTAAGTTGTTTAACATTTCGCTTAAAAAACGAGAGTTAAACCCGATTTGCATATCATCTCCTTGATAATCACAATGTAAACGCTCATCAGCTTTGTTTGAGTAGTCTAAATCTTCCGCAGAAATATTTAGCTCAGTTCCTGCCATTTTTAAACGAATTTGATGTGTTGTTTTACTAGAGAAAATAGAAACACGACGAACAGAGTTTAAGAAAGAAGCTCTGTCAACTGTTAATTTATTAGGATTCTCTTTTGGAATTACTGCTTCGTAATTAGGATATTTCCCGTCAATTAAACGACAAATCAATACTACGTTGTCAAAAGTGAACTTAGCATTGGTGTCATTATATTCAATAGTAACATTATTTTCAGAACCTCCTAAAATCCCTTTTAATAAATTTAAAGGCTTTTTAGGCATAATGAATTCTGCTGATTTTTCAGCGGTAATGTCTGTACGTGTATATTTTACTAATTTATGAGCATCTGTAGCTACAAATGTTAATTCCTTAGAGTTGAACTGGAAAAATACACCGCTCATTACAGGACGTAAATCATCGTTTCCTGCAGCAAAAATAGTTTTAGAAATAGCGGTGGCTAAAATATGTGATGGAATCTCAGTACTGCTTGGTGAAGGTAATTCCACAGCTTTAGGGAATTCGTCTCCACTAAAATAAGCCATGTCATACTTACCTTGCTCAGAAATAATTTCAATAGTACTATCGCTTTCTACTTTAAAAGTAAGCGGTTGTTCAGGAAATGTTTTTAAAGTATCCAACAATAAACGAGCATTAATAGCAATGGCTCCAGTATCTGTACTTTCAACATCAATAACTGATGACATGGTTGTTTCAAGATCAGATGCAGATACTTTTAATTCGTTTTCAGATAGTTCAAATAAAAAATTATCTAAAATTGGTAATGTGTTATTGCTGTTTATAACTCCTCCTAAAACTTGTAGCTGTTTTAATAACTGTGAGCTAGATACGATAAATTTCATTGAATAGTTTTTCTATTTATTAGACTTACAAATATATTTTAATTATATGATTATAAAAATTATTTTTTTTAACCGGATTTTAACCTTAGTTAAACTGATAATTTAATTGAATAGTTCCGTAAAGATTACCTTTTGGAACTCGAGCACTTTTCAGTTTTTTGGTGTGATAATTGATAGCATATCCAAAATTAAAACGGTTGCTGGTAAAACGTATTCCAAATTCGGTAGTGAATACAAAAGGTTGAATGTCAAAAGTAACAGGGCTACCGTCAGCTAAAAAACTTCCTTCTATGGTTGCGTCATATGCTGCATAACGAATCATAGGATTGAGGTATAAAAAAACTTCCGCATTGTTATGAAATTGGGTGTTTTGGTTGTTTAAATTCCCGTTAAAAGCAATAGAATTTAAAATGCTTTCTAAAGGTTTAAAGCCAATACGACTGTACAAACCGGTTGATAAATCGGTGTAAACAGTGCCAATTCTGGCGGTATTCTTCCAGTTAAGATCAAAAATGTTGTCTTTGGTGAGTTTTTTAATGTACTCTGCTTTTAAGTTAAGAGCAAAAGCGTCTTTTATTTGATATTTCCAACCAGTAGCATTTTTTAAATCCGTAAATATCATGAATGAAATCTTGCAGTTCTTCGCTAAAAGCAGAAGATCCAATACTACCAACCTGTAGAGATGTTTTTAATATTGATTCTTTTTTGAAGAAATAATTAATGCCTAAGCTTCCGTAGAGATACCCAGCAAAAGGTCGGTCGTGTTCTTCAACAGTTTCTACAATTGCTTTATGTGGTGTGTACATGTGGTGTCCAAGCTGTATTTCGTAGCTTTTTTTTTCAATATTTTGAAATTGTTTTTCACTAAGATAACGATAAGTTAAAAATACACCATTCGTGTAGTATCTGTCATAGTAAGTGGAAGTGTATAAGTCGTTGTCGTTTAGGAAACTGAACTCTTTAGCGTATTTTCGTTGTGAGAAGATAGTAAGTGAAAATAAGATGAATAAAAGTGCTATGTTTTTTTTCATAGCTGTAAATATCGTATTATTTTAGCACAACCTAGGTTAAATTATTAAGAAGAATAATTAGTGGTTTTATGAGTAAAGAATCTGTATTAACTATTGAAGATTTTGAAAGTGTTTCTACCAACGAAGAGCTTTTAGCTAAGATTAGAAAAAAAGGAATTTCTATAGCGAAAGTTCAAGTGAAGTTAGATTATGAAGAAGAGTTAAAGAAACTTCAAATTGAGTTAGTAAAACTTCAGCAATGGATTGCGAAGAAGAATAAAAGAGTGGCTGTGATTTTTGAAGGTAGAGATGCGGCAGGAAAAGGAGGAAGCATACGTAGATTTATGGAACACTTAAATCCTCGTTCTACGCGTTTAGTTGCCTTAAATAAACCGACTGAAGTTGAAAAAGGTCAGTGGTATTTTCAACGATATATAAAAGAATTACCAAATCCAGGAGAGATTGTTTTTTTTGATAGAAGTTGGTATAACAGAGCTGTTGTTGAGCCTGTAATGGGATTTTGTACTGATAATCAGTATAAAAACTTTTTAGTGCAAGTTCCTGAGTTTGAGCACATGTTGTATGAAGATGGAGTGGTGGTTATTAAGTTTTGGTTGTCTATTTCAAAAGATGAACAGTTGCGTAGATTTAATTCGAGAAATGATAATCCGTTAAAGCGTTGGAAATTTAGTCCAGTAGATAAAAGAGGTCAAGAGTTATGGGATGATTATACATTTTACAAAGATGAAATGTTTAGTAGAACTCATACAACATATAGCCCGTGGATTGTGGTTAAGACAAACAGTAAAAAAGAAGCAAGGGTAGAGTGTATGCGTCATGTGTTAACTCAGTTTAATTATGATGGAAAAGAGGAAGCGCAAACCATTTTAACGCCAGATCCTAATGTAGTAATGCGTTATTATCGTTCAGTAAAACAGTTAGATTAAGAATGAGAAAATTAACTCAAAGAGACGTAAATAAATTAAACAGTACAAGAGGTTTAAAAGCATTATTGTCAAAACCTTTTAATATAGAAAAGTCAATTCGTTATGTTGATTATGAGCGAAAGCTGAAAAAATTACAAGTAGAATTAATTCGTTTACAAGCATGGTCTATTAAAGAAAATGAACGAATTATAGTAATTTTTGAAGGTCGTGATGCAGCTGGAAAAGGTGGGGCAATTCGTAGAATTACCGAACGTATTAATCCGCGTCACATGCGAATTGTAGCTTTACCGAAACCTAATGAAGATCAAAAAACACAATGGTATTTTCAACGCTATGTAGAGCAGTTTCCAAAAGCAGGAGAAATATTATTTTTTGATCGTAGTTGGTATAATAGAGCTGTGGTAGAACCTGTAAATGGGTTTTGTACTCAAGAAGAATATCAAATCTTTATGAATCAAGTAAATGATTTTGAGCGTATGATTTTAGAATCAGGTATTCGTTTGGTGAAAATTTACATGTCTATTACCAAAAAAGAGCAAGCAAAACGATTTAATGATATTAAAAACGACCCGTTAAAACAATGGAAAATGCGAACGCCTGTTGACGAAAAAGCGCAAGAGTTATGGGATGATTATACTGAATACAAAAAAGCGATGTTTTCTAAAACGAACACAGCAATTTCTCCTTGGAAAGTTATTCGTGCGAACAGAAAAACAGCAGCTCGTATAAATGTAATCAATCACATTTTAAAAAGTATTCCTTACGATAAAAATTTAGAGGTATAACTGAGGAAGTCTGTCTTTAACTTCTTCAAAAATAAAATACAGCTCACCAGCAATTTGTTTACTTGTCTGCAAGTAAGTTTCTTCGGTTAGGTCTGTATTGTCAGAAGTTTTTGGGTCTTTGTAAGGTAAATGAAAACGCTCAAGAGCATCAGGAATAAACGGACAGTCTTTGTCGGCACTGTTGCAAGTCGTTATCGCTATAAAAGGATAGCTATTTTGAGGGTGATCAAAAACTTTAGAAAAGCCTAGAATAGATTTTTTAGTTCCTTCAAAAGTTACTAAATATCTAGGGTTTTGGTGCGAAAAATCAACCACTTTAAAAATAAAACCTGTTTTTTGTAAACATTTTACAGTGTTTCTATGAAAAGAAGTGGTTTCTGTACCTCCTGAGTAAGTGAATATATTTTTTAAGTTAAAATATTCAATAGCAAAAAAACTCCACACCTGCGCTAACTGACTTCTGCGTGAGTTGTGAGTGCAAATAAAGTTTAAATTTATTTTTTCTCTGTCAAGATATTCGTCGAAGATAGCATCTGATATTGCAAGCAATAAATTTTTACGCTTATCGGTAAGCATCATTTCTTTTCTAGCCTCTTCAAAGAAAACTTTTGTATTGATATTTTTAGTGTTTATCATTTATTTGCAGTTCTTTTGCAGTGTATTATAATTAGTGCAAAAATACAAGCTAAAGCCCTTTTAGCTAATTAAATAAAGGTTAAGGATGTGTTTAGAAATCGGTAATAAAGTAGCTGTAATTGATGCTGATATTAGAGGCTTCGTAACAAAAATTACTAATGAAGAAGTTTTTGTTAAAGATGCTAATGGAATGGAGTACCGTTTTTTTAAAAATGAATTGGTAAAGATTGAAGTTGATCAAAATGAATTAAGTAAGTATTTAGATATTAACAACCCGATGTTAAAGGCGAAAACTCAATCTAAAAAAACGTCTAAAAAATCCCTTTTTGTAAAAGATAGAAATGAAATCGTGATGGAAGTTGATTTACATGCCGAAAAGCTTGTGAAATCAACAAGAGGAATGGATAATTATGATATTTTATCACTTCAATTAGATATAGCAAAACAAAAACTAGAGTACTGTATCTCAAAAAAGATATCAAAATTAGTCTTGATACATGGTGTGGGTGATGGTGTGTTAAAAACAGAACTTCAGTATTTATTAAGTAATTATCGGGTGAAGTATTACGATGCTTCTTATCAAAAATACGGACAAGGAGCCACTGAGGTGTACGTGTATCAGAATTAAATAGGTGATTTTAATTGTTTAGGGGTTTCTAGATGTTAAACTAAAAAGGTGAGTGTTAGTAATCTCGTTTTTTTTAATCTTAAATTCCAAATATCGAATCATCTAATAATCTAGCAATCCAAAAATCTAACTATCTAATATAAAACTTTACTTTTGTAGTATGAATTCAGTGTATTTAGATAATGCGGCTACCACGCCTATGTTGCCAGAGGTGGTAAGTGTAATGCAAGAATCGATGCTTGCTAATTTCGGAAATCCGTCTTCAACTCATCAATACGGAAGAAAGGCAAAAGCAGCTGTAGAAACAGCGAGAAAAAACATTGCAAAACATTTTAATGTGTCTGCAAGTGAAATCATTTTTACCGCAGGCGGAACAGAAGCAGATAATTTAATTTTACAAAATGCAGTAATGCATTTAGGAGTAAAAAGAATTATCACCTCTAAGTTAGAACACCATGCTGTTTTGAATACCGTACAGTTTTTAGAAAAAAAACACAAAATAATTGTAGATTATGTTAGGGTAAATGAAAATGGAGCTGTTGTGTTGGATAGTTTGGGTGAAGCTTTAAAAAAGTCAAACGAAAAAACCTTAGTGAGTTTGATGTATGTGAATAATGAAATTGGTAATATTTTGCCAATTGAAGAGGTGGCAAACATGTGTAAAGAACACCATGCTTACTTTCATTCAGATACAGTACAAGCTATCGGACATTATCCAACAGATTTACAAAAAACTCCGGTTGATTTTATCGCGGCGAGCGCACATAAATTTCACGGTCCTAAAGGGGTTGGTTTTGCTTATGTTAAAAAAGGAATAGCAATTCAACCCATGTTTTTTGGAGGAGAACAAGAAAAAGGAGCGAGGTCTAGTACCGAAAATGTTCACGCTATAATAGGTATGGATAAAGCATTGCAGATTGCTTTTGAAAACCTGTTGGTAGATGAAACTCATATTAAAGAGTTGAAAAATTACTTTGTAAAAAAAGTAAAAGAACTGGTGCCAAATGCAGAAATAAATGGAGAGCCAGCCGATGAAACAAGTTATACTATTGTAAATGTACGATTTCCTGTTCAAGATAAAATGCTACTGTTTAATTTAGATTTATCAGGAGTAGCAGTATCAGGAGGAAGTGCTTGTCAAAGCGGTAGTAATAAAGGTTCACACGTGTTAAGTGCTTTTTTAAATGTAGAAGAAGTACAAAAAGCTTCTGTACGATTTTCTTTCAGTAAGTTAAATACGATTACAGAAATTGACTACGTACTAAATCAGTTAAAAAAGACTTTAAAATTATAAATAAGTCTTTTAAGGTGTTTTAAAAGAGTTTTTGTTGTTTATGGTGTTGTTGGGTTAGATGTGAAATAAAACTTCTTAAAACATTTTTTATAAAGCCGTTTTTTATAAGTTTTTGTAATAGTTTAGGTTTTGTATATTTTTTTTAACTATAATGTGACTTAAACTGTTAATTTTACATCTAATATTTTAGTGAGAGTAAAAAAAGTTTATTTTTGCACACTATTAAAATAGAAGTCCCCCACAAGAAAAAAAGTTGTAGAACAGCAACTTAGTTTTTTTGTGTGGGATTTTTTTATGCCCACCTATTGTATTGAAACGATTGCCTAAGCTAAAAGCTTGGGTTTTAAAATATATAGTTGTTTGTTATAAAAAACGAGAAATGAAAGAAAATTACGTAGAAAGGACTAAAAAAATATTTAAGCATTTTTTTGTGACAATTTTAATGTTTATTGTCAGTTTTAGAGCTTTTTCACAGGCTACAATTACCCCAAACCCTACTGCTGCTCAAATAGCAACAGAGTTACAGTCTGCAGGAGTAGTAATAACAAACCCTGTTATCACTAGAGGTGCAACAAATCAAATAGCTCTTTTTACAAATGGAGATGGAGGAGCTAACTTAGAACTTGATAGAGGTATAGCTTTTACAACATCTAATGTTAATCAGATTTTTGTTACAAATAATGAAACAGGGTTGTCTGTAAATGCTTCTGGAACAGATCATATAGATGCTGATTTAACAGCTATAGATTCTCAAGCAACTAGAGATGTAGTTGTTTTTGAATTTGATTTTAGAGCATTGCCAAATTATACAGGAGTTCTTTTAGAGTATCAATTTGGTTCAGAAGAATACCCAGATTATGTAGGGTCTCCTTTTAATGATGTTTTTGGTTTTTTCGTGACAGACCCATTTGGATTAGATCCAACAATACCAAATATGGCACCAGGTGCAAACTTAGCACAGGTACCCGGTACTACAAACCCAGTAGCAATTAATAACATAAATGCAGGTTTTAGAGGGAATTCAGGAGGTGGAGCAAACTATCCTGGTATTACTCCTGATTTGTCGCAAGGTGCATTATATATTAATAATGGACATGTTTTAGATAATGATGCTGACCCAAATAATGCTGGTCCTTTAAACAACAATCCTGGAGCCACTCCTATTGGTGTAGAGTTTAATGGTATTACTAGAAAACTAACAGCAAATATAAATTTGACACCAGGTATAACATACCATATGAAAATAGCTATTGCAGATGTGACCGATTCAAGTTTTGACTCAGGAGTATTTATTACAAGAGTTGGAGGTGTACCTATTATAGTTGCAGAAGATGATTTTGGAGAAATAGTAAGTACAAATGGGGGAATAGCTGTAGCAAATGTGTTAACAAATGATACCGTAGCAGGTATAACTAATCCATCAGCATCAGGAGTAGAACTATCAGAAGTTAGTTCTGAAAACCCAGGAATAACATTAAACACAAATACAGGAGAAGTTTCTGTAGCACCTGGTGTGCCAGCTGGTGTATATGAATTAGTATATAGTTTATGTCAACCTTCAACAAATTGTGATACAGCTATAGTAACAATAACAGTTTTAGCAGATAGTGATGGAGATAATGTTGCAGATAGAGATGATTTGGATGATGATAATGATGGTATTTTAGATGTAAATGAAGGTTTGTGTACACCTTCACAATCAGGTTTATGGACAGTTTCTGGAACTACAGCAACTTATGATTATGGAAATGGAGTTATAGCGAGAGTTACAACTACGGATGCAGATAGCTTTACTAATGATAGTTTCAATAATCAATCCTTTTGGTCTGAAACTCTTGGAGGAGATACCTCTTTAGCTGGTATTTTTGATTTTGGAACAAGTTTAACAGTGAGTTTTGAAGATTCATTAGGAAATCCTGTTGAAGTAAAAAATCCAACCATACACTTAGATAGAATAGGTGGTTTATTAGGTTCTGGCGAGCAATATTCAGCCCTTGTAACATTACAAGGAGGGCTCACTTGGTCTAAATTAGCAGGGACATCAGATTTTTCTGTAACATCAAATACAGTAACAGACAAAGGTGCTGGGGTACCAGGTTCTGGATGGGATGGAGATAGTACGGCTAACGATGTTGACGGAACTGCTGCAGGATCGTTAAAAATTTATGGTACAATTTCTACATTTACTTTGAGTTTTTCTCAAAACTATGGAGGGAGTGCAGATGGAATAGAGTTAATATTATTTGCATGTGAAAATTTAGATACAGATTTTGATGGTATTCCAGATTATTTAGATACAGATTCGGATAATGATGGTTGTTTTGATGCTATTGAAGGAGATGAAGATGTTCTTACTTCTCACTTAAATCCTGATGGTAGTATTAATTTCGCTGCTAATGGTGGAGTTGATGCAAATGGAGTTCCGAATTTAGTAAATGCTTCGGGTGCAGCTGATGGAGGGAATAATACACAAGGGCAAGGGATCACAGGTAATGAAATTGTTGCTACTCAAATACAAATGGACACACAACCAAGTGATAGTACTATATGTTTTGGGAGCAATGTTACTTTTACAGCCGCAGCAAGCTCTTTAAGCACCACTAGTTATACAGGGAGTGCTCCATCTACTACACCTGATTACAGTAGTAGTACAGCTACTACAACAGGATTGGTATATCAATGGCAAGAACAAGTTGCTGGGTCAGGTTCTTGGAATGATATTTCTAATGGAGGAATATATAGCAATGCAACTACTCCATCATTAACTTTAACCAACCCACCAGTAACAGTTTCTACTAATAAATATAGGTTGATAGTAACTAGTACTCTTAACACCTGCCAGATTTTAACTTCAAATGAAGTATCTCTTACCGTAGATCTTACTTCTGTCGGTGGAAGCATTGCAGGAAGTACCAATGTGTGTACGGGAACGAATTCTACAACACTTACACTAAGTGGATATACAGGAAATATCATTCGTTGGGAAAGTTCTACCGATAACTTTACGACTGATACCGATATCGCCAATACTACCACGACCTTAACAGCTACCAACCTTACCACCACCACGCAATACCGTGCGGTCGTACAAAGTGGTGCCTGTGCAGAAGCAACTTCAACTACAGCAACCATTACTGTAGATCCTACTTCGGAGGGAGGAAGCATTGCGGGAAGTACCAATGTGTGTACCGGAACCAATTCTACCATATTAACCTTAAGTGGAGAAACAGGAAATATCATCCGTTGGGAAAGTTCTACCGATAACTTTGCGACTGATACCGATATTGCCAATACCACCACGACCTTAACTGCAACCAACCTTACCACCACCACGCAATACCGTGCAATCGTACAAAGTGGTGCCTGTGCAGAAGCGACTTCTGCTACAGCAACCATTACTGTAGATCCTACTTCGGTGGGAGGAAGCATTGCGGGAAGTACCAATGTGTGTACCGGAACCAATTCAACAACACTGACCCTAAGTGGACAAACAGGAAATATCATCCGTTGGGAAAGTTCTACCGATAACTTTACCACTGATACCGATATTGCCAATACCACTACGACCTTAACTGCAACCAACCTTACCACCACCACGCAATACCGTGCAATCGTACAAAGTGGTGCCTGTACAGAAGCGACTTCTGCTACAGCAACCATCACTGTAGATCCGACTTCAGTGGGAGGAAGTATTGCGGGAAGTACCAATGTGTGTACCGGAACCAATTCAACAACACTGACCCTAAGTGGACAAACAGGAAATATCATCCGTTGGGAAAGTTCTACCGATAACTTTACCACTGATACCGATATTGCCAATACCACTACGACCTTAACTGCAACCAACCTTACCTCCACCACGCAATACCGTGCAATCGTACAAAGTGGTGCCTGTACTGAAGCTACTTCTGCTACAGCAACCATTACCGTAGATCCGACTTCAGTGGGAGGAAGCATTGCGGGAAGTACCAATGTGTGTACCGGAACCAATTCAACAACACTGACCCTAAGTGGACAGACAGGAAATATCATCCGTTGGGAAAGTTCTACCGATAACTTTACCACTGATACCGATATTGCCAATACCACTACGACCTTAACAGCAACCAACCTTACCACCACCACGCAATACCGTGCAATCGTACAAAGTGGTGCCTGTGCAGAAGCAACTTCTGCTACAGCAACCATTACTGTAGATCCTACTTCAGTGGGAGGAAGCATTGCGGGAAGTACCAATGTGTGTACCGGAACCAATTCAACAACACTGACCCTAAGTGGACAGACAGGAAATATCATCCGTTGGGAAAGTTCTACCGATAACTTTACCACTGATACCGATATTGCCAATACCACCACGACCTTAACAGCAACCAACCTTACCACCACCACGCAATACCGTGCAATCGTACAAAGTGGTGCCTGTGCAGAAGCGACTTCTGCTACAGCAACCATCACTGTAGATCCGACTTCAGTGGGAGGAAGCATTGCGGGAAGTACCAATGTGTGTACCGGAACCAATTCAACAACACTGACCCTAAGTGGACA
>NZ_JAPEHZ010000059.1 GCF_028823685.1 Tenacibaculum sp. L6
TGCGTTTTTTGGTATTGTTTACTAATGATTTAGATTATTCTATAACAGTTAATTCGTCTACGATACGTTTAGCACCAGCATACTTATCGATTAACCAAAGTACGTATCTGATATCTACGTTGATTGTACGTTGTAAGTTAGAGTCGAAAATAACATCACCAGCCATCGCTTCGATGTTACCATCAAATGCTAAACCGATTAATTCACCTTTTCCGTTTAAAACTGGTGAACCAGAATTTCCTCCTGTAATATCGTTGTCAGATAAAAAGTTTACAGGTAATTCGCCTTTACTGTTAGCATATCTTCCGTAGTCTTTTTTCTCATAGATATTTAACATGTCTTTAGATAAATCAAACTCACTATCGTTTGGCTTGTATTTTTTAACCATTCCTTTTAACGTTGTGTAGTTGTTAATACTAGCATCGTTTCTAGGATCTTTAGGTAAAGCTCTTACTTTTCCGTAAGATAAACGTAAAGTAGAGTTCGCATCTGGATATTTAATGTTGCTTAAACCAGACTTACGTAAACCATCTACTAATAATCTAAATGATTTTTGGTAATCGTTTAATGGTTGTACTAAGTTTTCAGGTTGTTCTCTATATTTACCTAATAATTGAGATGATAAAATATATAACGGATCGTTAGCTAATAATTCTTTATTTGGGTATTTTAAGAAAGCTGTTGCACGTTCTTTAGACGTAAAAATACTTAATTCGAAAATAGAATTGATGTAATCATTAATATCACCACCCTTTGCAATTTTAGCTACAATCTCTGGTAATTCGTAATTTGCTTTAGCTGAATATAGCTTTAGTTGTTCTGCTAAAATTTCTTTTTCTAAAGGTAAGTGGTAGTTTGTGTAGCTACTTTCAATAAAAGCATTCAATCGAGGCATTAAATTCTTACGAGCAGCTTCGTTAGCATCGATATAAGACTCAAATCCTTTACCAATTTGATATGGTAAAACAGCAAATTTACTAGAACGCAATAATAACATTAAGTAGTTGTCGTGCTTTGCTTTATTGTTGGTTAAGCTGTAGTAATTGTTGATGTTAGTAACAACATCTCCGTAAGTAGCTTTATTTGATTTGTTGTTAGCCCATTTGTCAAATTTCTTTTCAACTTTACGTTTAGTTTCGGCAGTTTTATGAGCTGTTAAAGCGTCAATCATACCTTGTCTGTTTTTCCAGTAGTTGGCAATTCTAGCATATTGAGAAGCATACATTAAGTTGATAGATGCATCTTCATCCATGTATTTCTTCATCACATCCATACTAAGTTTAGAACCTTCCACCCAAGCAGGATATGCGTAGTTTACGTTTTGCTCGATTCCTTCTGCAGGCATCCAACGGTTTGTTCTACCAGGATATCCTAAAATCATAGCAAAATCATTCTCTTTTACCCCTTTAATGTTAACAGGTAAGTGATATTTTGCTTTCAATGGTACGTTGTTTTCAGAGTACTCAGCAGGATTTCCTTCTGCATCAGCATATACTCTAAATAAAGAAAAATCTCCTGTGTGACGTGGCCATTCCCAGTTATCAGTATCTCCACCATATTTACCAACTTTATCAGAAGGTGTACCGACTAATCGTACGTCTTTATAATCTTCGTATACAAAATAGTAATATTCATTTCCTTGGAAAAAAGAACGTACAGAAACAGTGTATTTACCACCTTCGTTGTTTTCTTGTTCTATTTTTGCAATTTCTCTGTTAATAGTAGCTTCACGTTCTTTTTCTGTCATAGAATCGTTTACTTTAGATAAAATACGTTCTGAAACGTCATCCATTCTTACAAAGAATCTTACAAAAAGACTTTCGGGTTTAAGCTCATCTTTTAATGTTTTAGCCCAATATCCGTTTTTAAGGTGATTTTGTTCTTCTGAAGATAATTCAGCAATAGCATCATAACCACAGTGATGGTTTGTAAGTACTAATCCGTTATCAGAAATAATACTAGCAGTACAACCACCGTTAAATTGAACAATAGCATCTTTAAGGCTTTGGTTGTTAATGCTGTAAATTTCTTCGGCAGTTAACTGAAGTCCCATTTTTTGCATATCACGTTCGTTTAAACGTTTAATATGCATTAAAAACCACATCCCTTCATTGGCAAACAATGAAGTAGGTAGTAAGATTAAAAAAGCGATTAAAAAAAGGCTTGTTTTTTTCATAATATAATTTGAATAATAAAAAATTAGGTTGATTTTGTTTTAGTTAGAATATCGTCTTTTAAAAACTTAATAAGATTAAGACGTCTATTTCAGAGCTTCACTAATTAAACAATCAACTTGTAAAAATACTCAATAATTCATTTAGTGTAAGAAGGGGAAACGTTAAAAAATGAAGGAATATCTAAGTTATTTTAGAATAATTTTAACAGTATTGATAGTTAGAGATGAGCTTTTTTGAATTAAAAATAAAAACCCTTACAAACACTAGGCTTATAAGGGTTAATAGTGGAGACGCCGAGAATCGAACTCGGGTCCAAACAAGCAGCTCAAAGGCTTTCTACATACTTAGTTTTTGATTAATTTTCGATTAAAACCTGACCAAAAACAGCCCAATTTTAACTTAGCTTCTTTAATTTCGAAAACCCATCGAAGCACTAAGTTTTCTATGTCTACTTTTACGATGCCCATAAATGAAACGCCGTAAACCAAGGCTTTTCGTGGACATTCAGCTTGCGCACCTAGTGCGCCGAGGCTTTATCTTACTATAAATTCAGATTAAGCAGCTAAAGCGTAGTTATCTTCGCCGTTTAAATGTTTGAAATAAGTTTAGCGAGTTATCATTTCACTCCTCGGTATGCTTACATTTTCACTCGTCTTGCTGTCAAAACCAGTCGTCCCCAATATATCAAAGAATGTACTTATCTAGCGCAAAAAATATACCAATTTTTAGGGCGTTCGAGCGGGCTTTCACTACTCGCTTCCCGAAAAATCGGGAGAGCTCAAACATGCCGTTCAATCCCTAAAGCAAAAATAAGCGGACGCAAATATAAAAAAATATGATTTGTACAATCATTTAAAAACGAGTATTTTCGCCGTAATTGTTATAAGATATAACATTATGCTAGAAATTGTTTAATTTTAACACAGGTAAAGAATGAAATTCGGAATCATAAAAGAACGCAAAAACCCACCAGATAGAAGAGTCGTATTTTCTCCTGAAAAATTACAAGAGTTTAAAAAACAGTTTCCACAAGCTGAAATAGTGGTAGAAAGTTCTGATATTCGAGTTTTTTCTGATGAAGCCTACAAAAATGCAGGGTTCGAAGTAACTAATGATGTTTCTGATTGTGATGTGTTATTAGGCGTAAAAGAGGTTCCGGTAGACGAGTTGATTCCGAATAAAAAATACTTTTTCTTTAGTCATACTATTAAAAAGCAACCATACAACCGTAAGTTGTTAAAAGCGATACTAGAAAAGAATATCGAAATGTTTGATCATGAAACCATTGTGCAAGAAAACGGAGCACGTCTAATTGGTTTTGGGCGTTATGCTGGTTTGGTAGGAGCTTACAACGGATTTAGAGCATTAGGTTTGCGTGAAGGATTGTTTAATTTACCTAAAGTTGAAACCTTACCAGATTTAGATGCTGTAAAATCGGAGTTAGACAAAATTACCTTACCAAACATTAAAATTTTATTAACAGGAACAGGAAAAGTGGCTCATGGAGCTCAAGAAATTCTTGATCACTTGCAAATTAAACAAGTAAGTGATGCGCTGTATTTAACTTCAGAGTTTACCGAACCAGTATATTGTATAGCTGATGTTATGGAGTATGCAAAACGAAAAGATGGTAAAGTAGGAGATAAGTTTGAGTTTTACAAAGATCCGTCTGGTTATGAAAGTAACTTTATGCCCTATGCAAAACAAACTGATTTCTTTATAGCGGGTCATTTTTATGGTGATGGAGCACCGTATTTATTTACTCGTGAAGATGCTAAAAATTCTGAGTTTAGAATAAAGTATGTAGCGGATGTTTCTTGCGATATTGATGGACCAGTAGCGACAACACTTCGTGCGTCAACAATTGCTGACCCTATTTATGGATATAACCCAGAAACAGAATCAGAAATTGATTTTAAAGACGAAAAAGCTATCACAGTAATGGCCGTAGATAATTTGCCATGTGAGTTGCCTAAAGATGCAAGTGAAGGTTTTGGAAATATGTTTTTAGCACATGTAATTCCAGCATTTTATAACAATGACAAAGACGGAATTTTAGCTCGATCAAAAATGACAACAAATACTGGTAAATTAACCGAACGTTATGCATATTTGCAGGATTACGTAGACGGAAAAGAATAACACTTAATAACTCCCGCTTCGGCGGGAGGCGGGATTTTTTATTTAAGATGATACCAGATAAACAATTTTTAATTGATACGGCCAATATGAAAATGCCTTTTGGAAAGTACAAAGGAACCTACTTAATAGATATTCCTGAATATTATATTGTTTGGTATAAAAACAAGGGATTCCCTCAAGGAAAGCTTGGTACTATGTTAGAATTAGTTTACGAGCTTAAATTAAATGGATTGGAAGATATTTTGAGGAAAATCCGTCGAGTTTCTTAAATTTAGAACATGAAACCAGCAGAAGAACATATACTCAAACAACCAGAACCTTTCAAGTCTATTTTATTGCATTTACAACTGTTGATAGAGAATAATTGTACTGATGTAGAGCTAAAATACAAGTGGAAAATGCCTGTGTATTATGTAAACGGACATCAACTTTGTTATTTAAATGCCTCTCATAAAAAAGGGTTTGTAGATGTAGGTTTTTGGGCGAAAGGTATTTTACAAGATTTTGATGAGTATTTAGTATCTGAAGGTAGAACTGTTGTGAAATCACTTCGTTATACTTCTGTTGAAGATATTGATGAAGAAATTTTTCTTCAAGTAGTTGAAGAAGTAGCTAAGTACAATCATAAAGGCTTTTGGAAGAAATAATTATTGAATCAAAAACTCAAGCATCACCTCTTTATCAATAATTAAATATACCTGTTTGCTATTTTTTGGTGGTAATGTTGTTATGGTAGTAATGTTATTCTTAGTTACTACTTTATCTGGCGTTACGGCATAACGATATCCACTATAACCTAAAAATATAGTTTGATTTTCTCTTAAATTTTTAAGTTTAATTTCTATGGGAGTAGAACCATTTAAGATTCCCTTTTTAGGAGAAATCAATTGTAGATCAGATTGCAAAAAAGCTGAACTATAAATTGGTTGATTGTAAAAATCATCCTTTTCCATTCTACCAACTCTTAATTGCCAAAGTTTGTTTTCAGGGTAATGTGTTTTAAAATACTGTTCTTTAGGTATATTGTAGTAATACGAGTTAAATAGTTGTTGCCAGCTACCATTGTTAACCATACCTGCAGCCCAAGTAGCATCAATATAAATCCAATTATTATTCAATTTAACAGCGTTCCAAGCGTGATTAGAATTGCTTTTAGGATTGGCTATATCGTTTGATGAGTTTCTAATATACCCTTTAATAACTTCATTTTCTATTTGTAATAAGGAACAGATTTTAGCTAGAGTTTGCGCATAACCTTCGCAAAGTGCTTTTCGATTTGACAAGGTTTCGTTTACAATTTCATCTTTTAAGGCTTGAAGCTTTTCTAATTTTTCTTGTTCGTTTTTATATTTGAAAGAAATTCTTTTTTGCCTCGGATTGTAATATCCTTCTAAATCATATTTGATATTGTGAGAAAGCCAATAAAAGGCGGCTTTCACTTGTAATTCTTCCGAATGAAAATCATCAGCTATTCTCTTCGCTAAATTTTCAACAGTTGTTAGTTTCGGGTAGTTAGTTAACTTCCTTTCAACCAAAGAAAAATCTTGTGCGTTTACAGTCAAATTCAATAAAAAGAAAAAGAAAAAAAGGTGTTTCATATATCAGATAAACAAAGGTATTGAACAAAAATTGTGCCTCTAAAATTAGCAATTTAAGAAACGGAATTAAATTGGTTATATTTAGGCTTTTAAATAAATAAAGAATGAAAAAAATTTTATATCCATTAGCATTTGTAAGTGTAGCAGTTTTAGTATCGTGCAAGCAAACTAAAAAAAATAGTAACGAACTAGCTGTCAATACTGTTGAGGTGGCTAAGAAAAAAGAGAACAAAGAAGAGATAATTGATTCTGTTTTAGTAAGAAAACACTTATATACACTTGCGTCAGATGAAATGGAAGGAAGAAAACCAGGAACTGAGGGAATGGAAAAAGCAACTCAGTATATAGAAAATGAATACAAAAGAATTGGTTTAAAAACTTTCGATACACTAACTACATATCGTCAAAATTTTGAATACAAGGGTATTAAAATGAGTAATATTATAGGTTTATTAGAAGGTAAATCTAAAAAAGATGAGTTTGTTATAGTATCTGCACATCACGATCATTTAGGAATGAAAGAAGATGGAGAAGGTGATCGTATTTTTAACGGAGCAAACGATGATGCTTCAGGAGTAACCGGCGTGTTAGCATTGGCAGAATATTTTGCAAAAAATGAAATAAATGAACGCAGCATTTTATTTGTATGTTTTACTGCTGAAGAAATGGGCCTAGTGGGTTCTGAGTACTTCGGAAAAGGAATTGATGCCGATAAGTTTGTAGCTGGAATTAATTTAGAATTAATAGGAAAGGAACCAAAAACAGGACCAAAAACAGCATGGTTAACAGGCTTTGATAAATCTGATTTCGGAAAAATTATTCAAAAGAACTTAATAGGTTCAGGTTATCAGTTGTTTCCTGATCCGTATCCAAAATTTCAATTATTTTTAAGGTCAGATAATGCTTCATTGGCTCGTTTAGGAGTACCATCTCATACATTCTCAACAACACCTATAGATGTAGATGCTGATTACCATAAGGTAACTGATGAAGCAGAAACGTTAAACATGACTGTATTAACAGAAACAGTTAAAGCAGTGGCTAGAGGAACGCAAAGTATTATAGAAGGAAAAGATACGCCAACTAGGGTAGTTATGGAGTAAACATATTGAAAACTTAAAGTAAAGAAGGAGCTATAGGCTCCTTTTTTATTGGCTTTCTATATATAAGTTTTAAGATAATGTTAATTATTGCAACCTTTAATTGTATTAAGTGTTAAAATTATATTAAAATTTTAGTATATTCGAAAAAAATAAATTTAATCTTTAACCCCTTCAGAAAATGAAAAAAACACTTTTAAGCCTAACGGTTGTTTTAACTATGATCTCATGTTCTAATAATGATGAAACATTAGAAACAGAAAAAGAACAAGACATACTTACCAAAAAAGAAATTAACGCAATTATTAATACTTCTTTACAAGAAACAGGAGATTTTAATTGGATGTTGCAAGATGCACATACAATTTGGAGTGCGATAAATCATGGTGAAAATATTTTAACCATTGGGTATGGTACATCCAAAAATAATTTTGCAAAAAGTGAAGCAACAGAGAATATTAAAGATGATTTAATTGCATTCGTAAAAAGTAATGAACCAACTTCAGCAAAAGGTAGTTCTGAATTGTATGTAGATGAAAACATTAATTATATCGATATTAAAGTAACTAATAAAGAAACCATTAGTGCTTTGTTAAAAGATAGTAGAGTTCGTTATATAGAACCGGGAGGTTATAGTTTTTTAGAGTCTACTGCACAAGCTAAGTCAAGTTCATCAGGTTCTTCAGGATGTGGTTATGGTACTGCAAATTTAAATACGAGTGATTATCGTACAGTAGCACCAGGAGCTAGATTACCATGGTCTTTTGATGCGCACAATATTTCACAAGCTTGGAATTACAGTACAGGTTCTGGTGTAACTGTAGCGGTGGTTGATTCTGGTTTATCACCAGAGCAAAAATGGATGAATCAATATTTTAACGATGGATATTCATCAGGAAGAACAGTTCAGAAATATGGAACCTTTGTAGATTCTTGGTGGGCTTGGTCTAATAATTATGACGGAGTAAATGACAAGTGTGGTCATGGAACAAAAATGGCAGCAGTAGCTACAGCTCCAAGAAATAATGATAATTTACCTGTAGGTGTTGCTTATAACGCAAACTTAGTAACATATAGAGCTGTTGAAAATGTAGTAATTGACGATTACCATGAAAAAAGAGGTGTTGTTGAAGCATTAACAGCATTGGCAAATAGAAGTGATGTAAAAGTTATTTCTATGTCATTAGGTTCTCCGTTTAGTATAGGTAATGTATCGGATGCAGTAAAGTATGCACATAGCAAAGGAAAGATGATTTTAGCTGCAGGAGGAACGTCTACTTCGTTTACTACTTGGTATGGAGTAATTTTTCCTGCAAGTATGTCTGAAACTGTTGCGGTAACAGGTGTTAAAGAAGGACAATATAGTAAGTGTGATGTATGTCATACGGGATCACAAATAGATTTTACGGTACAAATGCAGCGAACTAACGGAACGGATAATAAAATTCCTGTATTAAGTTATTATGATGGACAAGCAAATTATGTAGGAGGTTCATCTGTAGCAACTGCTACTACAGCAGGTATTGCGGCATTGGTATGGGCTAAAAATCCTTCTTGGTCACGAGAACAAGTTTTACAAAAAATGAAAGAATCCGCTGATTTTTATCCAAATAAACATTCAGAGTTTGGATATGGAAATATTGATGCTTTAAAAGCAGTTCAATAAAAATCAACTAGCTAACCTATGAAAAGCCTCGTTTGTACGAGGGTTTTTTTGTATTTTTATAAGGTACAATTCTTGTTAGGTTAAACTTAAAAACATCATTTATGAAATATTATCAATACCTTTTTTTACTGGTTTTTATAGGGTGTGCATCTTCTAAAGTAGTGTACGATTATGATAGTCAAGTTAATTTTAATAACTACAAAACGTTCAATTTTTTTGAAGATGCTGGTAAAGGTTTAAATGAATTAGATGTAAAAAGGGTAGTGCATGAGTTAACAGCTGGCTTGGAGGCAAAAGAAATGCAATTGGCAGAAACTCCAGATTTGTACATAAACATAATGTCTAATGAACAGGCATCAGTAAATAGAAACAGAATAGGAATAGGAATTGGTAGTGGAGGAAGAAATGTAGGATTTGGAATTTCAGGAGGAATTCCAATTGAAAGTAGAAAAATCAATCAACAATTAACAATAGATTTTGTTGAAAGTGAAAATAATAAATTGATATGGCAAGGGATAGCAAATAGTGAGTTAAATGAGAAAACCTCACCTGAAGAAAGAAGAGCGTATTATCAAAAATTAATACAGAAAATATTGAGTAATTACCCACCAAAAAAAGCCTCTAATTAACTTAGAGGCTTACATTATTTACAGAAACAGCTTAATCCGCTAATTTAAATTTAGGTTTTTAGCAATCTCTTGCCAATCAATTAGTTTAAAGTTTTGATGTAAGCTGTCTTTTCCTTGAGTGTTCGCTCCGTCTTGTGCGATAAAAAATCCTTTAGGATATTTTGGGCCAAAGTTTACTGAAGTGACATCTATACCATCAGTATCATACGTTCCATCAATAGCACCGTCTTTTAAAGAAAAACTTCCTAGGTATTGATTGCTAATTCTATCAAAAACAGCATAGCTATTATTTCCTTGTGAAGATAAAATGATGTAACCTTTTCCGTTTCCAGCATCGTAAATGGTAACTCCTTCAAAATCATCTTTCATATTTAAATCTTTAGTGCTGATAACCTTTACACGATTGTTTTCAGCATTTGGTTCAGCATCATACTTCCATAAAGCTTTGTTTTCTTCACCAATATATACTTTGGCGTGTACATCATCGGCAACAATACCTTCGCCTTGGCTTCCTAAGGAAAATTCACGCACAAGTTTTGCGTCAATCTTAGCATTGTTTTCAAACAATTCCCATTGCTCAACACCGCCTTTTTTACCAACCATAAAAACATAAAATTTGTTAGTTTTAGGGCTCTTGTACATCCCTAAACCGTATACTTCTTTTAAGTTAGAAGTTATTTTTCTTGCAGCAGCATCTTCTAGTTCACCTGTAGGCTTTACAATCAATATAGAAATAGTATTGTAGGTTCTATTACTGGCAGTAACTACTGAAACTTCTTTTCCGTTTAGTGAAAACCCATCGCGGATATCTACATTATTTACACGTCCTATTTTGTAGGTGTACAAACGTTTTCCTTCTAAATTATATACTTCTAATCCTTCTTTCTTATTGGTTCCGATAATAGTTGATTTTGTAACATCAACAGGATTTACCCATACACACGGATCATCAGCAGCGTCGTCAAAAGAAGTGACAGGCTCTGTTTCAGCATCAGCAACTAAAGCTACCACTGGTTTTGCTTGCGGGTTTTGATGTACTATTTTTTCAACTTTACAAGCGCTTAAAATAAGGCAAGTAAGTGTTATTTTATATAAATTATTCATTCTTAAAAATTGTATTTTAAACCAGCATTCCAGTTATAGTTATAAAATTCTGCTTGTTTTGTTTGGTGTTTAGCTCCTTGGTAAAAACGTAGTTCTTGATTGGTTAAGTTTTTAGCTTCAGCAAAAATCTGTAAGTTTTTAGTAATACTGTACGATGCGTTTACATCAATAAATAATTGATCATCATAATAAACATCGGTAAAGCTATCATCACCATATTCAAAAATATAATCATCAGCAAAGTTTAAAGATGCTCTTACTGATAGTTTTGAACTCTCATACGCTAACGATCCGTTAAACATGTTTTTAACTGCTCCTGCTAAAGGTAAACCATCTTCTCTTCCTGAAATTCCGTCGGTTTTAGAGTCTGTATAGGTGTAGTTTCCGTAGATTGTTAAGTTACGTAAGAAACCTGGTAAGAAATTTAATTTACGTTGTAAGGCAACTTCAAAACCATATATTTCGGCAGTACCTCCGTTAAAAGGTCTAGTTACATCGTAAATTTCTGTAGCACCATTAACAGTAATTTGTTCTTGGGTAAAAGAGTTATAGATAAATTTATCTAAGTCTTTATAAAATGCTCCTGCAGATACAATTCCTACATTGTTAAAATAATGCTCAAACATTAAATCGAAGTTCATTGCTTCGGTTGGATTTAGATTTGGGTTTCCATATTCAGCCTCTAAATCATCACTGTTAATGTTTCTGTAAGGCACTAAATCAAAATAATTTGGTCGTGCAATTGTGTTGGTCCAAGCAGCTCTTACAATTGTGTTTTTATTAAAGTTGTACTTAGCTTGTAAGTTTGGTAACCAGTTAGTATAGTTATTACTTCCAGATGTGTTTATAACGTCGCTTAAATCTTCCGCAGTTTCTACATCAATATCAAAACCATTATAATCGATGGTAGTTTTTTCAACTCTTACCCCAGCGATAAAAGAAAATTTATCTCCTAAGTTTTGTTGTAACATTCCGTATGCTGCATAAATGCTTTCATTAGCATTATAGTTTTCAGGAACAAACTCGTCCAATACTAATTCACCATCTGTTAATTGTAAGCTTCCTAAAAATTTAGGTGTAGTAAAGAATCCAGATTTGTAATCATCACCAGCTAAATAACCGTTTACAGTATAATCTTTGGTAGTGGTAGTGTTCATTGTAGGGAATTGATCTTCTAAATCGAATTCATAAAAATCATTGTCTCTTACCTTTTCTTTGTATTTGTGTTTGAATCCAAATTTTAAAGAGTTTTTATAGATTCCCGTAGTGTTAATAGGAATTAAAAGATCAAGATTAGAACTTATTTTACGCTCTTGTGTGAATCCTTTTTGCTCAGTTACCTCGTTGTAATCAAAAGTTGATGGATCGTTAAAATCGTTATTGGTTGGCCTTAACACAGGAAAGTTCGTGCGAGAAAAATCTTGCATCACTTCAATAGCATCGTTTTCAAAACTGATATAACGCTCGTTCGGACGCTCTTCTTTCGCTTTAGCAGTTCCTGTTTTCCAGTTTAATTTGATGTTTCCAAAAATATGTTCACCACCAACAGAAATATTGTAAGTGCTTTGACGCTCTAAACGCGTGTTATCGTTGGTGTTGTTGTTGATTCCTCCTTTGGTTTGACGACGAACTTCAGCTTCTGAAATTCCTGCAGCATTAGGTACATCAATTTTTCTAAAACGAACTCGGTAACGATTTTCATAATCGTTTCGTTGGTTGTACATTGATTTTAAGAAAAGGGTATTGTTATTGTCTGGCGTCCAATCAAGGTTTGCAGCAACACTCATTCTGTTTCTTTTTACATCGTAGCGTCTAATATCGTGTTCACCAATATAAATATTATCATCTTCGTTTTTCCATTCAAACTCAACGTTATCTGAACCGTAATCGTTAGAGTTGTATGAAGCATTGATAACATAACCTAGTTTATTATCAGAAACTCTGTCTGCAACCAATGCTGAAACGTTGTAGTTTGGCGTGTTTCTTACTGGGTTTTGTCCGTATGAACCTGCAACGAAAGCTCTAAACGTAGTAGGAGCAGAGCGTGTAATTAAATTTACCGAACCACCAATAGCATCTCCTTCCATATCTGGAGTTACTGCTTTGTTAACCTCAATGGTTTGAATCATATCTGACGGAATTAAATCCATTTGAACTCTACGGTTGTCGCCTTCGGCAGAAGGAATTCTATCTCCGTTTAAGGTTACTGAATTCAATTGAGGTGCTAAACCGCGAATAATAATATCTCTTGCTTCTCCTTGATCGTTTTGCATTGATATACCAGGAACACGTTTTAAGGCATCACCAATGTTGGCATCAGGAAATTTACCTACTTGATCGGCAGAAATAATATTGATAATATTTTCTTTGTTTTTTTGTTGATTTAAAGCCTTGGCTTGCCCTTTTCCAATACTTCCTTTAATAACAACTTCATCCAATCTATCTATTTTAGGTGTTAGAGAAAAGTTTTTAGATTGAATGTTGTTTGTAAGTATAATGGTTTCTGTTAAGGTCTGATAACCTAAGAATGATATTTGAACTTCATAATTTCCTACAGGGATATTTAAAAGTTCGTAGTTTCCATTAAAGTCGGTAGAAAATCCAACTTGTAAAGAAGGAATGCTAATCGTAGCTCCTGGTAAAGGTTGATTGGTTTCGTCTAAAACTCTCCCTTTTAAACCAGATTTGTTTTGTGAGTATCCTAAAATACTTACAAAGCAAATAGTAATTAAAATTAATTTTTTCATTTTGAAATCTTTAGTGAATTATCCACGGCGAAATTATTTATGATAACTAGTAACCAGATTTCAAATTTGTTAGTAAAAAATTATTAAAACTTATACATAAGGTTGATTGTATGTTAATTAGTTGAGGTTTTTATAATGTTTAAGTATTCTTTATTTAATGTAAAAATTACCTTTTAAAAACACTTGATATTTAACTTTAGAAGTTTTAAAACAAAAAAGC